>JAILKX010000044.1 GCA_024693415.1 Bacilli bacterium | reverse complement strand
GCGACCCCGATCTAGAAAGCTACCGCGAAGAAGTGAGGTCCATCACCGAAAAATGGCAGGACGTGATGGGTTTATCCTTCGCCATCGCCGAGTAACTTCGGTTTTCTAAAGAAACCGATTATTCTCTTTTTCGTCCTGCCGTAGTAGACTACTTTCGCTTTAACCGGAGGATTTTCCATGGAAGAGAAACTGAACGATCAAGAACAAGCGCGGTTCGACAAGCTGCCGCGTTATGAGGAATTAGGCGTCGATCCCTTCGGAAAACGCTACGAGTGGAAGGACCAGATCCGCGACATCCGCCGCGAATACGGCGAACTCACCGCCGAAGAGCTGACTGAGAAGAACATCCACGTCGACGTCGCCGGCCGCCTTATGGCCATCCGCAGGATGGGCAAGGCGAGCTTCGTCAACATCAAGGACGAATACGGCTCCATGCAGGCCTGGATCGGCATCAACGTCGTGGGCGAACACGACTACGCCGTTTTCAAACTCGCCGACATGGGCGACATCGTCGGCCTTGCCGGAACCCTGATGAAGTCCCGCACCGGCGAACTCACCATCCACGTCGAGAAGTACACCCACATCACCAAGTGCCTCAAGCCGCTTCCTGAAAAGTTCCACGGCTTGACCGATACCGAGGACCGCTACAGGAAGCGCTACCTCGACCTCATCATGAACGACGATTCCCGCTCCATCGCCATCAAGCGGCCTGCGATCATTAAGGAAATAAGGCGTTTCTGCGACGATTTAGGATTCGTGGAGATCGAAACCCCCGTCCTTTCCCCGATTGCCGGCGGCGCAGCCGCGAGGCCGTTCATCACCCATCACAACACCCTCGACAAAGACTTCTACCTCCGCATCGCCACCGAGCTGAACCTCAAGA
This sequence comes from Bacilli bacterium, assembly GCA_024693415.1. The sequence goes on along the minus strand of JAILKX010000044.1, from coordinate 6,815 downwards.
AAGCGATGATCGGCGGCATCGACCGCGTCTATGAGATCGGCAGGATCTTCCGCAACGAGGGCATGGACACCAGGCATAACCCCGAATTCACCACCATCGAGCTCTATCAGGCCTATGGTGACCTCCAGGATATGCGCAGCTGGGTCGAGGGCCTCTTCAAGGACCTCGCCGAAAAGATCAATGGCGACCCCATCGTCCATTGGGGCGACATGGAGATCGATTTCTCCAAGCCGTTCAAGTGGATCTCGATGACCGAGGCCATCAAGGAGAAGACCGGCATCGACTTCACCAAGGAAATGACCTTCGATGAAGCGGTTGCACTAGCGAAAGAGCACAACGTCCCGCTCGAAAAGAGCTGGAACAGCGTCGGTTATATCATTCAGGCCTTCTTCGACGAGAAGGTCGAGCATGACCTCATCCAGCCGACCTTCATCCACACCTATCCGATCGAGGTCTCCCCGCTCACCAAGAAGACCGAGGATCCGAGATTCGTCGACCGCTTCGAGTTCTTCATGGGCGGCTTCGAGTTCGGCAACGCCTACAGCGAACTCAACAACCCCTTCGATCAGAAGGCCCGCTTCGAGGCGCAGCTCGCCGCGAAGGAGCGCGGAGACGACGAGACCGAAGGCATGGACCTCTCCTTCCTCGACGCGATGCGCTATGGCATGCCGCCCGCAGGCGGAATCGGCGTCGGCATCGACAGGCTCTGCATGCTCTTCACCAACACCACCTCGATTCGCGAAGTGCTCCTCTTCCCGACGATGAGGGACGCGGACTAAGCCAAAACACCAAGGTCGCTCCGGCGACCTTTTTCAATACACGTCCCCCGCGGATTTGCTTTTATAGGCCCGCGGCTTTCAAAAACGAAATGATCTTCGCGGTATGGATTCCAACCCCCTCGGTCGAGAGGTGGTTGTCGATCTTATAGAAATAGGTCGTGTCGTATAAGGAGCTTTCCAAATCCATTATGATCGGCACGGTGATGTTTTCGGCGAGGTAGGCGTCGATTTCCTTGCGGTCCTCCGCCGTCCCAGACGACTCCAGACAATAGATGTTCTTGGGCGCATGGCCGAAGAGAATCTTGATGCCCAATTTGGAAATATATTCGTGATATAAGTCATCCATCGCCTTCACTTTGCCCTCGTATTCGCCGAAAAGCGGCTCGACCCTGTAATCGATGACGGGTTGGCTGATCGGGCCGACGTATCCTTCGGTGTTCGGCCGATACAGGGTCATGTCCCCGTTGTCGTTATAGATCGGGAATTCGTATTTGACGCCTTCGTCGTCATAGAGGTACGCCCAAATGGAATAGTCCCTTTCCTGCATGTATGACCTCGTCGTCTGGAAGGCCGTGAAGGAGCTGAACACCCTGCCGAAGCGCCTGATATCCAGTCGTTCCAGCTCCTGGTAGCCGGATTCGAGCATATACCAGAACCTCGGGTCGAAATACCTGTCGCAGAAGAACTGCGTCGGTATGGCGTCTAATTCCGGCGTATGGAATACCACGTCCCCTTTGTTCAGGTAGGTCGATATCAGCTCAAGCTGAGGATAGGCGTTCGAATAGGCGAACACGCCCATGTTCACCACCCTATAGTCGGGGAAAGAAGCTTCAATGGTTGGGGAATCATACCCATAACGGGCGCTTGAGCCGGAGAAGAGAATCAGCTTCTTCTCGCCCTGGTTTTGCCATAAGAAGTCCACTTTGTTCTGGAAGGTGTCCCAATAGGTCCCCGAGAAGCGCGGCTTCAAGACCGCGTTCAGCCGGATCGTCTGAAGCGATGGGCAATCGATGGATTTATCGAAAACGGTGGTGAGGGAATCGTAAAACGTGAGCGTTTTCAGGTTGGGGCAAACTATGGAATTCTTCTGCAGGCGCCTCATCGAAGGAGGAAGCACCAACGACTCTAGGCTATCGGAAGCGATCGCCCCGCTAGCGACGCCCGTAATCGGCTTATCTTGGTAGGCGCTAGGCATGACGATCCTTTCATCGTCCCCCGAATAGCCGATGACGCGATACCCGTCTTCATTTTCCTCGAACTGGAAGCGATCCAAGGAGGTCTCGCTTTCAAAAAGCGGATAAAGCCGGCGCACATCCTTATCGACCCTCCAGCCGAACCCGACGTAATCCCCTTCCCTGTTTGGCAGCGTCGTCCATCCGGTCTGCAGGAATCCATTCACGCGGAAAAATTCAAATCCGTTGGGGGCATGTACGCGAATTTGGGCCCAATCAGATTCAAGATCGACGTGCAAAGCCTCAGGCTCCGAGTTCGATGCTGAGGGCATAACGGAATAGGAGCTGGATGAACTGGATATGACTTCCACGTATTTCGTCTCGATCGTCACGACCGTGCTGTAAAGCACGTCCTCAAGCGTCAGCAAAGCGACGTTTCCGTCATTCACGATCGAAGAACTAGGATACGACACAGACTCAATCGAATACCCCTGGTCCAGCGTTATGCGGAACAATGCGTCGTCTCCGCGCGGTATATCCATATAGGAAGGGGACGCCACGAAGGAATCGCCTTCCTCTATCGTGACGCGAACCGTCCTTTCCGATTCCTGCCTAGCAGGCGAGCAGGAAAGCAGGCAAAGGAAAAAGAGATTGGAAATAAGGATTTTTTGTACGAAACGGTTATTTCCGAACATTTCATAACAATTATTTAACAAATATGTCGAAACAGCCACACAAAACTAACCCCGCCCCGCCCTTATTACTTCGTAATCCAATGGGCTTTTGTCCAATCCACGCGACCCTTGTATGCGTTTTCGCTCTCCTCGGGCCCCGCCATGAGGGGATAAACCAACCAAAAATCAAGCACCTCCTCGCCCCGAATGGGTGGTCGGCCCACCGATATTCAGACGTGGTTCGCGGCGGTCACCCCGCAGACCGCTCCCGCTCATCTCGGGCGACGCCCGGGGATAGGAAAAGCGCCAGGGAGGGTCGGCCCTGACGCTTTTGGGGTGGGGATGATTTCTTATTTGGAGGCGAGCCATCCCCAGAGGGATACGGCTTGGCCACCAACGAGGACATCAGCGGTGGAGGGTGCGCTGACGTTGGTGGGGTCGGCCTGATCCTTCAAGCACTCGTCTTTGAGCGTATAAATCCAAGAGTAGTGGCCCATGTAGCTGTTTCTGCCATTGGGGTTGCCTTCGGTGCCGAGGACGTTCTCGAAGAAGGAGAAGTGGACGTCCTGCGCGCCGGCGGCCATGAGCCTCTTGTAGGTCGCAACGGTGTAGTTGGCGGGGTTGACGGTGGTATCGTTGGCCGCGTGGGTGAACCAAATCGAGAGGTTCTTGAGGCTAGCGATGTTGTCGTCGGTGATCGCCGAGTCGGCATAGGCTTCGCAGACGGGGTAGTAGGCCTTGAAGAAGGTCGGGTACTTGATGGCCATGTTCATGGTCATGAAGCCGCCATTGGAGCAGCCGCCGAGGAAGATGCGGTCGGTGTTGACGTCGGTGTTCTCGGTGAGGTAGTGGTCGATCGTGGCCTTCAGGGCGAGGGTGTAGATCGATTCGCCGGCGTCGGTGTATTGGCCAGAGCCCCTGTCCATCCACATGGTCGGGGTCTGGACGGCGAGGACGTAGGCGCCTTTCTGGTTGCCTTGGACGAAGTGATTCTGGATCTTCTCTTCGCCGAGGTTCGTGACGTCGTTGCCAAGGAGGGCGATGTCGGGGTCGGTTCCGCCTTCGCCGGCGCCGTGGAGCCAGATGACGAGCGGGTTCTTCACGCCGTCGCCGGTGAGGGCTTCGGTGGAATAGGCCTTATAGGTCAAGGTCTTGCCGTCGGCGGTGAAGGATTTGGCTTCGCCCCAATCCCTGGTGGAGAGGACGATCCTCTTGTCGACGGCGTCGATCACGGTCGGGTTGTCGTCGCCATAGGTGGTGGCGCCGATCTTGACGCTCTTGCCGGAAGCGATGCCGACGGACATCTTCATGTTCTGGGTCCAGTTGTTGACCGAGCCCGAATAGGTGAACGGCGAGGATCCGCCGGAGTCTCCGCCGCCCCAGTTGTTGCTCACGTAGCGGACTTCGAGGTCGAGGCGGGCGATCGTGCCTTTTTCGGCGTTGATGGTCGCGCCGCTAGCATCGGATAGGTAGGCCGCGGTGATGGTGCGGTCGACGTTATTGGTCTTGGCGGTCAAGGAGCCGAGGTCGTTCTTGGAGACTTCGCCCGGGAAGTGGACGAGGAGGCCGGTGATGGCCGGGCCCCACTCGAAGCCTTCGACGAGGTAGTCAAGCGTCGCGCCTTCGAGGCTTGTGGCCTTGGGGGCGGTCTTGATGATCTGGGCGATCTTAAGCTCTTTGGTGTAGACCTGGACGCAGTCCATGTTCGGGCCCTGTCCGAGGGCCTCGACGACGATGGTGTTCTCGCCTTCTTTGACGGCGACGTCCTTGAAGTTGATGGAGTTGAAGTCGTAGTAGGAGGAGCCGTCTTCCGGTCCGAGGACGGATTTGCCGGCGAGGCTTAGTTCGACGCCGTTGACGGTGATTTTGATGACGCCTTCCAATGCCATTTCGGCGTTATAGGCCATCATGAAGTCCATCTCGACCGTGCCGGCCTTATCGGAGTTGAAGAAGATGGTCTCTTTGCAGCCCTGGGTGAACCAGCCGACGGATTTTCCGCCGTGGGCGAACTCGGTCTCTTCGATCGGGGAGTCGCCCGGGCCGATGCCCCATTGCGGGTAGCCCCAGACTCCGTCCGGGTCATAGTGGTCCGCATCCTCGAATTCGAGGTAGAAGTCCGCGGTCCTGGCGTCGGCTTTCTCGACGGTGATGTCGATGCTGCCGAGCTTATAGCCTTCCTTGCGGGCCTGGATCTTGGTGGTGCCGGCCTTGAGGGCGGTGACGGTGCCGTTTGCGTCGACCGTGGCGACGGATTCGTCGCGCGAGGAGAAGGTGACGCCTTCGACGGAGGAGGTGACCTTGGCGGTTTCGCCGACCTTGATGGTGGCTTTGTCGATGGTCAGGACGATCTTCTCTTCGGTGGCGACGGAAGAGGTGGTGGTTCCGCCGCTGCCAGAGTCGGCTGCCGGGGTGGAGGAGGTGGTGTTTCCGCCGCCGCAGGAGACGAGCAACGCCATGGAGGCCAAAGCGAAGAGGGCAGATGATTTTTTCATTTGTTCTGATTCCTTTCTTTAGAAATGGTGGGCCCGAGGAGAGGCGGACCCACCAAAGTGGCTATGCGATCAGTTGGCCGCGGGGATGATCTGGGTGACTTTCACGTCGGTGTTGGTCACTTCGATGCAGTCCATGTTCGGGCCCTGCTGAAGGGCTTCGACGACGATGGAGTTGTCGCCGGCCTTGAGCGCGACGCCTTCGAAGGCGACCGGCGCCCAGTCGGTGTAGCTGCCCGCGGTGGCGGGGGCGGGGACGACCTTGTCAGTCAGGTCGAGCGCGGTGCCGTTGACGGTGATGGTCAGGACGCCGCTGAGGGCCATCTCGGCGTTGTAAGCCATGATGAACGCGAGGTCGGCGGTGCCGTCTTTGTCAGCGGTGAAGTTGATGGTCTCTTTGCAGCCTTGGGTGAACCAGCCGACGGACTTTCCGCCGGAGGCATTCTCATATTCCTCGACTGGGGAATCGCCGGGGCCGATGCCCCACTGCGGGTAGCCCCAGACTCCGTCCGGGTCATAGTGGACGGCGTTCTCGAACTCGAGGATCTGCTTGCCGCTCGGCTCTTCGGAGGTGACGGGCTCTTCGGAGGTGACGGGCTCTTCGGAGGTGATGGGTTCTTCAGAGGTCACGGGATCGTCGCCGCCTGGGCCAGGGGTGACCTGGGTGAGCTTGGCGTCGGTGTTGGAGACCTCGATGCAGTCCATGTTCGGGCCCTGGGCGAGGGCTTCGACGACGATGACGTTCTCGCCTTCTTTGATGGCGACGCCTTCGAAGGTGACCGGCGCCCAGTCGGTATAGCTTCCCGCGGTGGTGGGGGCGGGGACGACCTTGTCGGTCAGGTCGAGCGCGGTGCCGTTCATGGTGATGTTCAGGACGCCGCTGAGCGCCATTTCGGCGTTATAGGCCATCATGAATTTGATGGTGGCGGTCGCGGCTTTGTCGGAGGTGAAGGTTATGGTTTCCTTGCAGCCTTCGGTGAACCAGCCGACGGACTTGCCGCCGTGGGCGTTGTCGTATTCCTCGACTGGGGAATCGCCGGGGCCGATGCCCCACTGCGGGTAGCCCCAGACTCCGTCCGGGTCATAGTGTTCGGCGTTCTCGAATTCGAGGTACTGGACGCCCTCGACGTCGATGACCGGTTCGTAGACGGTGACGGCGACGGTCGCGTCGCGGTAGCCCTCTTTGCTCACGGTGATGGTGGCGCTGCCTTTGGCGACGCCGCTCACGAGGCCGGTCGCATCGACGGTGGCGACGGCGGTGTCGCTGGAAGCGAAGCGGACCCCTTCGGTCGTGACGGCGATCTGATAGGTCTTGCCGACTTCGATGCGGGCTGCGTCGAAGGTGCCTTCGATCGTCTCGAGAATGACGGGGGTGATGATAAGCTGCTCGATCTTAAGCTCTTTGGTGTAAACCTGGACGCAGTCCATGTTCGGGCCCTGTCCGAGGGCCTCGACGACGATGGTGTTCTCGCCTTCTTTGACGGCGACGTCCTTGAAGTTGATGGGGTTGAAGTCGTAGTAGGATTCGCCGTCGGCGGGAGCGGGGACGGACTTGCCGGTGAGGCTTAGTTCGACGCCGTTGACGGAGATCTTGAGGACCCCGTCCAATGCCATTTCGGCGTTATAGGCCATCATGAAGTCCATCTCGACGGTTCCGGCTTTGTCGGAAGAGAAGTGGATGGTCTCTTTGCAGCCCTGGGT
>JAILKX010000038.1 GCA_024693415.1 Bacilli bacterium | reverse complement strand
CCTAATTATCTAAGTTGGTGACCTGTACGGGATTCGAACCCATGAATGTATCCTTGAAAGGGATATGAGTTAAGCCGCTTCTCCAACAGGCCACTGGCGCTTGCTATAGGATTCGAACCTACAACCTGTCGGTTAACAGCCGAATGCTCTACCGTTGAGCTAAGCAAGCACACGCTCTAATGAGCGCTTGAACATTGTAGACACCGCGCCACCGCTTTGCAAGAAATTTCGCATGGAAAATGCGCGGCGGTCCACATCGCCAAAACGTTGCGCGGCAAGCGATGTTTTCTTATTTGCTTTCCGCGAGTTTCTTCTCGATGGCGGAGCAGAGTTCGCCGAAGGTGACGAACGCGGAAAGCTCCTCTGCCGAGAAGGAGATGCCATAGGTATCTTCGAGCTCGAGGCAATATTCGACGACGTCTAGGCTGTCGAGGCCAAGATCCCTCAAAAGGGCGTCGTCGCTGACGTTTTCTTTAAGATTGAGCCTCTCGGCGAGGCCTTTGCGGATTTCATCCATCTGTTTAGCTGGCATAGTAGTTCTTCCTCTTCGGCGGATATTATAGAGTACCTTGAAAGGTAAAGCAAAAACACTTTGTACGCAAAAAACCGTGCGCGGCGATGCGCACGGCCCAAGCAAGCGTTTGCGGAAGCGCATTACTTGTCGAGTGAGTCGATGAAGACGATTTCGTCGCTCGCTTTCGCGACGACTTTCTCTTTGGTGGCCGTGAAGGTCCCCCACATCGCCGAAGCGACGGCGGAGAACACGAGCAGGACCATCAGCATCCCAAGGAGCTGGCCTTTGATTTCAGACATTGCGATTCACCTCCCTTCCCCAGAATAATTTTGGTAATATCCAACGACCGTCGTGCGTTTGACGGTGATGACGATCGCCTCTCTGGAAATGATGATCGGGGTATAGGACTTGCTAACCTCGAAGGAATAGATGTCGCCGATGCGCGGCGATTCGCTCGGGAGCGTGAGATCGGCCCCCGAATCCTCGACGAATTGCCTCGTGGCGTCGCTCACATAGCCGTCGCGGCTCACGAGGTAGGACACCGTGAGGGCGATTGAGTCGAGGTCGTTGTGGATGACTGAGACGCAGAACATGTCCCCGGCCATCAGGAATACCGACATCAGGAAGACGAGGGAGAGCATCAAACCGAGCTTATACGACATACATGACGTTCCCCATGAGTTCCATGAGCGCGACGGTGAGCATGATCATCGCCACACCCGACCCCGCTAAGGGCAGAAAGGAGAGGTTCTGCAGGGATTCGATCCTCTTCTCCTTCGCCCGAAGGTGCTTGTCGTCGCTCAGCTTCCCGAAGATGTGCTGGAATTGGGCGATGTAGACCCCACCGCCGCCTTCCTCGATCATCGCGTAGACCGAGACCATGACCTCCTTGACCTTCATGTCGTCGAAATGGGAGGCAAAGCGGATGAACGGGGTAACCGATTTGTCCTCCTCGATGTCGCGGAGCAGCGCCTCGAGCCTGTCTTTGAGCACCGGCCCGGCGAACGGGAGGATGCTTTCGAGGGCGCGGAAGATGTTGTAGCCGTTGTTGACGTAGATGCCGAAGAAGGTGAAGAGGCGGATGAATTCCTCGGTCTCCCCTTCTCTTTTCTTGCGGATGGCGCGACCGTACCGCCCAAGATAGGCATAGGAATAGAGGATGGTGAGGACCGCGGGGATCACGAGCAATATCCCAAATCCCTTCCAGAAAAAGAGGGCCACGGCGAGGCCTAGGATCGCGGCGATCCCGGCGAAATAGAACGCGTATTCCTTGTTTCTATTGAGCCCAAGCTCACGCATATAGGAGTCGAGCATCTTCATTTCGCTTTCCTCCTGATGCCGATTTTGGGCAATTTGAACTTGAGCCTCGTATAGAAGGCGGCGTAGACCACAAGCGACGCCAAGAAGAAGGCGAAGTAGATGACGAGCGAGATCATGTAGGTCATGCTGCCGCTTAGATATGTATAGAAATTCGAGAGGCCGATCCGCAGGAACACCACGATGGCGAGCGATATGAGCCACAGGACCGCGAACTGGATCGCGTTCTTGCGGGCCGAGCCGATGATGGCGATGCGCGTCTCCTCGATGCGGGTGAATTCCTGCATGAGCTCCGAGGAGATCTTCACGATGTCCCCGCCCTGCTCTATGTAGATATCTAGAAGCGAGAGGAACATCCGATAGGCCGGCATCTCGAAGAAAGAGTCTAGATACTCGAGCTTTTCCCGCGCATTGAGGTTGGTGAGGCTATCGGAAAGCGCGACCAGTTCCCTGTCGGATGACTCCATCGCCGAATCGTAGGATTTCTCAAGCGACTGGCAGACCGAGAGGGTGATGATGAATGAATTGGTGAAGCGGTAGCATTCGTGCTCGCGCCGCGCCCTTTTCCCGAACTCGGCGAACATCGGATAGACGAGCCCGCAGAGGACGAGGGCGAAGGCCAAGAACACGCCGAGGCCTATCAGCAGGTTATTCGCGGCGAAGAACGCGGCGGCTCCGACGAAAAGCGAAAGCACCCCCAAATAGATGACCGCGGTCTTCATGATGCGTCCCCCGCATCAAAGATGATGTCGATGGTCCGCCTGTCCTCGTTCAATAGGCCGATCTGCTTGATCCGGCGCTTGACGCCCCACTTGGTGGTGCTTTTGTCGAGGTAGACCATGTAGCTGAAGTGATGGTAGATGTCGTCGAGGAGGTCATTGAACTCGAGCTTCTTGCCACTCATCATCGCCATGCGGGTCATGCGGTAGGGCATGGCCTCCATGTCCTTGGCGTGGAGGGTGGTGATGAGGGGGTGGCCGGACATGACGACGTTCAGCGCGTCGAGCATCTCCTCGCCCCTGCTTTCCGCGACGAGCAGGTAATCGGGATTGTTCCTGAGCGCGTTCCGGATAAGGAAGGGAAAGGACGATTGCGGGTTCTTTGGATCGACGAGCCAGGTCGTGAGATCAAGCGTCCCATCGCCGCGGGAAAGCTCGAGCTCCTCGACGTTGTCGATGACGATGACGCGGGTCGCAGGCCGCATATGGGATAAGAGAAATTTCTGTAATTCCGTCTTCCCGCAACCCGTTTCTCCTCCGATCACCACTGACTTTCTATCCTCGATAGCCTCCAAAAGTATCTTTTTGGAATTACCTGGGAAAAATGATGAATCTTTTTCGAGTATCGAATCTTTCGATGCGATTCGTAATGAAAACGAATATGTTTTCTTGTTATCGACGCGGGTTATGGAGAGGAATGTGGCGTTCAATCTGTACTGCGCGAAGCTGACGTCGAGGACCGGGTCGAGGTAGGAAAACTGTTTCTCGGCGTAGTTGGCGATCTGGCGGAGGAAGTCCCCCACTTCGCTTGGCGTCACCTCGAGCTCCGATTTCTGGCGGCCGAATCGGTTGTCGACCAGGAAAAGCCCCTCTCCGTTGTAGCTGATGTCTGTTACGCCCTTCCTTTGGAGCAACGGGGCAAGGAAGGACGATTCTATGTATTCTTTGAGTCTTTCGTCGTGCTGCATAAAACTACTCCTGATTCTTGATGCTGAAGACCGCGACCCGCGAATAGTCCTGCCAATCGTTGATCTCGGCCGTGAACTCGATGCGGACCACCGTCGGGGTCGTGGTCGTGCAGAGTATTCCCTGGTAGGTATAGAAGTTGACCGTGACGGAATAATCCTTGACGACGGCTTGGAGGTTCTCATCGAAATACGATGTGACCGCCCGTTTGGTCAGCGTTCGATCGAAATATGGCTGATCGAGGCAATATCCGTCCGCGTCGTAGGCGATTACGCAGGTGTCGAACAGCCCCTTGTAAATGCCTAGGTATATGCGATTCAGCGTATTGAAGGTCGTGCTTTGCTGAAAAAGCGTGAAGGAGAAAATGAGGGCGATGGCCGTGAAAATGTAGTTAAGCATAGACCGGCCCTCCATAGACCACGCAGTGATTGCCCGTGCCGCAGTCGGCGAAATTCGGATTGGCGAAGTCGATGGTCCCCTCTATGAAGAAGGAATCCCGGTATGCGGAGAGGTTCCAAAGGTAGAGCACATAGCTGAGAGGCTCGAGATCATGCCCATTCCCCTGCGGCACGAAGAAATTGCTGGACTTGAAGGAATACCAATTCGGCCTCAAGGTCGAGTCCGACATCTTCAGGTTCCTTTTGTCGTACCAATAGTCTCGGGTGAGCGAGAGGTTATATTCGGTGAATCCCGGGAATTTTGACGAAGTGCCCATCTCATTGAAGACCAGCGGGATGCGCAGGTATTTTTGCCCAAGGCTGTTGGTGATGGGCGTGAACGGAAATTCATCGAGGTGCGTGAAAATCCGCAATTCGCCGATCCCCGCGTCCAGCGTGTCCTCGTCGGAAAGCCCTTTGTAGGCGAGCGTGAATCGATTGACGTCGACGCATCGCATTCCGGCATCGGAAGCCAGTTCGGTGCGGAAGGCGCCGAAGCCATAGGATTGCGACGCCTGCTTGCGCCCGACGGACTGGTTTTCATAGACGAGCGTCCTGTTCGTGTCGACCCTCTCGCCTTCCTTTGGGTGATAGCCGTTATAGGTCGTTCCGGCCTTCACATCGAACCCATCGGAATAAACGAACACCGCGCCGAGCCGCTCATCGCCATACTCATGCCCCTGCAGCTTGATCGCCAAATAAAACGTTTGATATTTCGCGAAGGAACTCGGAATGGTGACGGTGGCGTTGATCCTGGCGTTTGTGCCGGTGAAATCGTAATCCTTCGTCAAGGTCTGATATGGGGTCGAGGATGTGGCGCTCCGATAAGCGTATAGGTTCAGCGTGAATTTCGGGCGATCGGTGCCGGTGTAGAATTCGAAATAGAACGACGAACTTCGCTGATACATGACTGGATAAAGTTCGTAATAGAAGCGGGACGGAGAGCTGCCGGGGTAATACGCGCCCAAGGAGGACGCCGCGGCCAAAACCCCAAATAGAAGTTGCTTGGGCCGCCTCATGCGTAGACCCCCACGGCCTTGCATAGCTTCCTCGCCACGTCGAGGATGTAATGCAGATGGGCCTTCTCGCCGAATATCCCGTAATACCAGAACCGGTAATGTTCGCCAGCTTCCAATAGATCCTTCACGCACACGATCTTCTCGATAGTGTTCATGGAGTCGTAGGCCGAATGCATCTTCTCGCAGAATTCCTTTTGCGGGCTGTCGTATGGCACCAGCGTCAAATGCTCTGGCACGTCATAGATATGGCATCCGGGGCTGATGCCGAGGTCCAGCAGACATCTCCTGAAGGTTCTTTTGACGTCTTCTGCGGCGGCCATGACCTCGCTCGGTTTTTGTTTGATTTGTGTTGTTTCCATTTTTTGCTCCTCACTTATTGATTGGCGTCGAAGTGGTCAAAAGTGACACAAAAAAATTCACTTTTTTTCAAAATGCCGATGCCATCGAAACTATTTTTTTCGAAATTTTTTTGCGATAACGGTAAATGCCGGAGATGGCTATAATATCGGAAATGATTGTTTTGGTCGGCGCGAGCGCCTCAGGGAAAACGGAAATCGCCAAGGCTTTGGCCAATCGTTTTGGCATTAAGAAAGCGGTCACCCATACGTCTAGGCCCATGCGCGTCAACGAGAAGAACGACGTCGATTACCATTTCGTGAGCGATGAGGAATTCCTGAAATTGAAAGCGGAAGACGCATTCGTCGAGACGACTTTCTACAACAATCATTATTACGGATGCTCCAAAGCCGAGATCGGCGACGACAAATGCGTGGTCGTCGACCCCAATGGCCTGCGCAGCTTCCGCGCGCTCAATAACGACCGCATCGTCGCCTTCTACTTACGCGCAACGAAACAGACGCGCTTCAACAGGATGACCTCGCGCCTAGACAAGCCTGAGCTCATCGCGTCGCGCCTTGCCAATGATGACGTCTCCTTCGCCGAGGAGAATCTCCCGAAGATGGATTTCGTCATCGACACCGACGAAAAAACCATCGAAGAATTGACCTCGATGGTTTATCGCCTGTATTCGGAAAAGCTTAATCTTCTTTGACCTTGCGCCGCGGATGGTAGACGATCTCCACCTCCTCGACCGTATAATCCGTTACCTTCTGAACGATGAAGTTGTATTTTCCGACTTGGAGGTCATCGCCCTCTTCGGCGAACCTTCCGAGCTTGTCGTTGATCCATCCAGAGAGGGTCGAGTAATCGGAATCCAGAATGTCATCATCGATTTCAAAATAATCAAACACATCGTCAATATTCGCGGATCCTAGCGCCTTATAATGGTTGCGGTTCTTCGTTTTCACGATGTCGGGTTTGACCTGTTCCGACTCATCCCACATATCGCCGACGAGCTCTTCAAGAATGTCTTCTAATGTCAAAATCCCTTCAGTTCCCCCATATTCGTCCATGACGACGGCAAGGTGGTGATGGGTCTTTTTCATCATGGCGAGAACCGTGGAGATCTCCATGGTCCTAGGCACGTTGATGACGGGTAGCATCAAATCGTCAATGGAAAGACGTTCGTCAGTCAACATGACGCGGAGCAATGTCTTGACGGGGATGTAGCCGACGATATGGTCTTTGTCCTCTTTGTAAACCGGGATGCGGGAGTGTTTGAAAGCGCCTTGGGTCGTCACGTACTTGTTGAGGTTCGTGCCCCACTCAATGCCTTCGATCTTCACGCGCGGGGTGACGATCTCATAGGCGCAGGTATCCTTGAATTCGATGGAGTTCGAAATGAGCTCAGACGAATCCTCATCGATGACGTCCGACTCCTCCAGCTCTTTGACCATGATCTCAAGCTCGTCGTCGGAAAGGGTCCCCTTCTTCTTATGGCGCTTGATGATTGGGTTTGTGACGGAGGAGGCGAAGCTTGTCGTGACCTTCACAATCGGGAAGAAGATGATCTGGAAGAACCTGACGATCGGCGACATGCCGCGGGCAAAGGCGTAATTGGCGTTCCTCGCCACGGCTTTCGGAAGGATTTCGCTGAAGGTCAGGATGGTCAAAAGCATGATGAGCGAGACGACGAGGCTCGTAAGCGATTCGTCAAACCCATTGTCGGCCGCGAGGTTCACGGCGAGGACGGTGCCTAAAGAGGAGGCGAGGATGTTCACGATATTGTTGCCGAAAAGAAGCGTGGTGATCGTGCGCTCATAGTTCTCGGCGAGGTCATAGCCAAGCTTGGCGAAGCGATTCCCGTTCGCCCCGGCTTTCTTAAGGCGCTTCCTCGAGACGACGGAATATGCCATATCGGCCGCCGAGAAGAAGGCCGAGAACACCATCAGCACGACGATGGCGATGATATACGCGATGGAGGAGGGTCTCATTCGTCATCCTCCTTCGTCTCTTCTTCTTCGATGTCGCCGACGAGCTCCTCGAGCACGTCTTCCATCGTCACCATTCCCAAAGGCTTCCCAGATTTTGCGACGATCGCGATTTGGGTGTGCTTTTCGCGGAAGATGCCGACCAGGTCATCGATTTTGACCGAAGGCGACACGAAAACGGGCTTCTGGATGCACGACATATATGAGATTCGCGGATCCTCGAAATAGGCGGAAAGGTAATTCTTGACCACCAATATGCCGACGATGTGGCTTCTGGTTTTATAGAACACCGGCACGCGCGAGAACGTATTCGTCTTAAGGAATTCAAGCAGCTTATCGGTGGTGAGTCCATCGAGGTTGATCATCTTCATGCGGCGCATCGGGGTCAAAACCTCGGCGACTTTGGTGTCATCGAAATCGAGGGTGGCCTGGATGATATCGGATTCGTTTTCCTCCAAAAGCCCCGCGTCTTCGATGTCCTCGACCGCGCCGGCGAATTCCTCCTCGGTGATATCGGGGGCATCCTTCACGCGGAAAAGTGCCTTGCCCAATTTGCTGACGAGGCGCAGAAGCATCGTGATCGGGAAGAACAGAACCGTGAAGAAAAGCATCGGATAGACGCTGATCTTGACAACAGAGTCCGGAATCCTCTTGCCGAGGAATTTCGGGATGGTCTCGCCGAAGATGAAGACGATGATGGCCATCGCCACGGAGGCGATGATGGAGATCAGCGTCTCATCGATATAGGCCTTGAGGATATTGAGGAACAGGAAGGTCGAGAAAACGGAGATCAGGATTGCGAAAGCATTGTTCCCGATCAGGATGGTTATTAGGGTGTTGTCGAAATGCTCATATAGGCGGACGATCCATTTCGATGTGACGTCGCCTTCCTCGGCTTTCGCCTTGAATTTGTATTTGCTTAGGCAAGCAAACGCGGTTTCGGTAGCGCTGTAGAACCCGGACATCGCGGTGAAAAATATCAATAACCCGATGTATATCCAACTGTAAGGATCCAAGCGTCCACCACTTCCTTTCGTGCGTCTGGCCGAATGCCAGTGCGATGATTATAGCAACAAATCAGCCATTTTTGTATAAAGAGGACTAAAAAGGGGTTTCATCGAGCCCATATTCCAATCCGGTTGTGCCGCGATCACCATTCGTGGTCGCCGTCGTTGAACATCTCGATCGAGAAGGTACCAGGGCCGGTATGGACGCCGATCGTGGCGCCCGCCTTCAGATATATGACGTTCTTAAAGCCGGCCTTCTCCAGGCGTTCCTTCGCCAAAGCGACCCATTCGTCCATCTCCGTGGTCGAGGAGACGAAGACGAGGTGATGGTCGGGATTGTCGTTAAGGCTAAGGACCTCATCGATGTATTCGGGGACCCATTTCTTGCGGGGGCCGCGGAACTTCTTGTAGCTCCCAAGTTTCCCATGCTTCATCCTCACCATCGGGCGGAGCTTCAATAGGTTCGCCCCAAGGCCGACCAAAGCGTTGCAGCGGCCGCCGGCGACCAGGTACTTGGTCGTCTCAAGCGTCGCGGTGGTCGAGATGAAGGAAGCGCGGGCGATGAGCCGCTTCACGATTTCGACCGGCTCAAGCCCCTTATCGATCAAAGCCCTGGCATAACACACCAAAAGGGCGAGGCCGCTATGGAATACGGTGGAATCGACGATGAACACCTTCCCCTTGTAGTCCTCGGCCGCCGCCATCGCGTTATTGAAGGCGGAGGAGCACTCCTTGCTCATCGAGATATGGATGACGCAATCGTGATCCTTGAGAAGGGCGGCGTAATGTTCCTGATACTGGGCGACGTTGATCGCCGAGGTGCGCGGAAGCTTGCCGGTCTTGTCGAAATAGTCGAACAGGTCTTCGATCGGGCGCTCGCCATCGGCGAATGTCTCTTCGCCTAAGACGATGGTGAACGGGACGATATGAGCGCCCAATTTCTCTATGAGCTCCGGGCTTAAGTCCGCGGAGGATTGGGTTGATAATGCGATCTTCATGATATGGTCCTCGAGTTTCACTGGCAGCGTTTCTTCAACGCAGTATTAAAAACTAGCACATTTTGTTTTTAAGTCAAGCAAGACGCGCGATTTAAGTGCTTACATTTGACACCTCAGTCAGAACGAAAAGCAAAATCCGTGAGGGACGTGTATTCGAATTCGCCCTGAAATCGGCGATATGGAAGCGACCTTCGGCGCGCCTACCCCGACAGCTTGTAACCAAGCTCGGGCAGGACCCAGGGAAAGAAAAAACCCTGCTTCGCGAGGAGGCAGGGTTTCGGGAGTTGGGGATTAATCTTCGTCGTCTTCGGCTTCCCTGGTTCCGGCTGCGATGTAGTCGGTGAGGGAGGAGGCGTGGTCGCGGAGTTCGACGCGGCCCTGTTCGAGGCCGTTCTTCTCCATGACGTCGTTGATGAGTTGCTTCGCCCTCCTCATGGAGAGTTCGGACTTCACCTTGAACACGAGCGGGATGTCCTTGTAGATGTTCTTGTGCGAGACATCTTGGATCGGGAGGGTCGTGTTCTCGTAATCCTTCGGATCGAGGGCGAAGTAGAGCTTGAGGCTCTTGCCGGCGATCGTGATCTTGACGAAGGTGACCTTGTGGAGGCGGAAGGTGTCGCCGGAGTTGGAGACGCGGGACTTGACGCCATAGGCGAGAAGCTCGGACTTCAGCTCGTTGTAGTTGGCCCTCATCTCATCCTCGGCCTCGATCATGCGGGTCGGGAACGGGATGCGGATGATCTTGTTGGGGTTCTCCTCGGGCTCGGGTGCGGGGACGGCCACGACGACGGGCGCGGGGGCGGGCTCTTCCACCACTGCGGCCTGCTCGACGACGGGCTCGGGCTCGGGCTCGGGTTCCGGTGCGGGGGCCGGGGTGAAGCCGGCGAGGGCTTCGGCGATGATCTGGCGGACGTCATCCGCGGTCAGGGCGGGTTCGGTCGGCTCGGGTTCGGGCTCGGGCTCCTTCTCGGCGGCTTGGGCGGCGAGGGCGTCGGCGATGATCTGCTTGACGTCGTCGGCGGTGAGGGCCGGTTCGGCGGGCTCAGGTTCTGGCTCAGGCTCTTCGGCGGCCTGCTCCTGGATGGTTTCCCTGATGATCTGGCGGATGTCTTCGGCGCTTAAGGAAGGCTCTTCTTCCTCAGCGGATTGTTCGACGACCGGCTCAGGTTCGGGTTCGGCCTGCTTCACGACGACGGTCACGGGGGCGACCTTCTCTTCGGCGATCGGCTGGGCGGCGCGGATCTCTTCGCGGAGCATGGCGCGGACCGCTTCGGGATCGAAGGATTCGGCGGGCTTTTCCTCCGCCTTCGGGGCGGGTTCTTCGGCCGGGGTCTGCTTGGCGAATTCCTCGGCGATGATGCGGCGGATGTCCTCGGCGCTTAAG
The DNA here is from genome assembly GCA_024693415.1 of Bacilli bacterium. Next base: position 70,285 of record JAILKX010000038.1, on the reverse strand, counting down.
GATGCGGGCTTCTCCTCTTCGGCGGCGTTCTGCTCCTCGAGGGCTTTGGCGACCGCTTCCTTCTTGGCGGCTTCGATCTCCGCCTGGCGGGCAGCTTCTTCGGCGGCTTTGCGCTCAGCGGCTTCCTTTTCCTTCTTCTCCTTCTCGTCTTCGGCGTCGCGGAAGGCGAGGAGCTCTTGGCGGATGACGTCGCGGACGTCGGCTTCGCTCAGCTTCTTCTCCTCTTTCTTCTCTTCCTTCGGCTCTTCCTTGGGCTCTTCGGCCTTCTGGGCGGCCTTGAGCTCCTCGGAGACGATGGAGCGGATGTCGTCGGCGGTCAATGCCTGCGGCGGGACGGGTTCGACGACCACGTCTTCGCTTTCGCCGAGGGCGTTCTTGATCTCGGAGGCGACGATCGAGCGGATGTCGTCGGCGGTGATGTAATTCTCAGGCGCGGGGGTCGGGGCGGGGGCCGGTTCGGCCGATTTCTTCCTCGACGGGGAAGGAACGGCGATGATGAGCGGGCGCTCGGGCTTCTTGTCGGCGTTCATCTCCTCGCGGATGATCTTGCGGATGTCATCGGCGCTGAGCGGGCCGGCTTCTTCCTTCTTCTCCTCCGCGGGCTTGGCCGGTTCGGCCGGGGCGGGGGCGGGTGATGGAGCGGCAGAGTGCTCTGGCGCATAGGTGTTGATGTACTGGATGAGGAACGGTCCGTTGATGGAGGACTGTCCGACGCCGCCTTGGCCGTTTCCGGCGGGGCGGAGGTTCTGGTATTCGCTTTCGGCGGCGGCCGGCTTGTAGCTGGAAGCGCCGGCGTTGGCGCCTTCCTTGCCGAGGTCTTCGGCACCGGCGGTGGAAGAGGGCGATTCGTCTTCGTGGACGACTACGACGTTATCGAGGCCGGAAGCATCGAGTTCCTTCTTCTCCTTCTTGCCTTCGCGGGCGATGGAGCCGAGGTAGCGGAAGTCGACGATGAGGCCGATGAGGCAAAGGATGAATCCGACGAGGACCAAGACCGGCGGCAGGAAGCCAAGGATCATGTAGAGGACCCTGAGGCTGTCGGAAGCGCCGTTGTAGGTCGCGATCAGATAGATGAAGAACGGGGCGTTCTGGTAGCCATCGGTCGCCTTGAGCTGGGTGAGCGGGTCTCCCGAGGTGAACATCGCCGGGGTCCAAAGGATGACGAGGGCGAATAGCAGCGCCGCGGATCCGATGAGCCATGCAAGCGATTCGAGCAAGGCGAGCGGGTGCTTCTTCACGATCAGCACGATGAGGTGGATGATCCAAAGCAGGCCGACGACGGCGAGCGTCGCGATGAAGGCGATCTGGTAGACGCCCATCGAGGCGAACGAGAAGGCATCCGTCAGCGCCTGTTGGATCGTGGGCCAATCGAACAGCAGGGCCGTGTCGAAGCCGAAGATCTTATTGGTGATTGCCGGCAGGAAGAAGAACAACGCAATTCCCCCACCGAAAAGAATCAAGCCAATAATCGAAAGCAATGTGACTTTCTTTTTCATATTTGCAGTCCTCCGCAATTTCGATTAAATGATAGGGCAAAACAGCGGAAAATACAAAGTATTTAAAGCAAAAAGTCCGCAAACATAATCTTATTTGCGAACTTTGCGGGGTTTTCGGCAAAATATTTGCAATTTTTTGGGCAGCACTTCTATCTTCGCGGGGCCAGATGGGCCCAATTCGCCGTCAAGGCACCATGGTTCCTGCCCGTCCGCCTCGATTTCGAACCTATCGCCGCGGAGGCAGGTGACCTTGTGGCGGAAGAAGTAATGCAGGAGGCCGTTGAACCAGCCTTTGGCGCTGTAAAACAGCTCGACTTTGCCGTCGTCCATCCGCGAATCGCGGTTCACTTTGAACCCGCCGACGTTGCGTCCGTTCAGGATCATCACAAACGGCGCCTCGACGTCGCTCGTCTTGCCATCGCTAGTGATTTTCACCTTGACCATCACCGGCTTGAACGCCTCCACCGCCGCCTTCTCGTAGTAGGCGACCTTGCCAACGCGCTTGACCTTCGTGCGCTTGGTCGCGTATGCGATATCGCTATACGCGCCTATCGCGGCCATATAAATGAAATAGGAATCGTTGATCTTCACCAAATCGAAGGGGGACGTGTATCCGTTTTTGATGATCGAGATCGCTTTTTTGGGTCCGCCTTTGATCCCGAAATTCACCCCGACGTCGCACAGGGTCCCCGCGTTGATGTAGCCGATGATCGGAAGCTTCTCGAGCGGGGCGATCGCGTTGATCAGGTGGTTGAACGTGCCGTCTCCCCCGGCGATCAGAAGCGCATCGTAGCTTTCGCAGGCCTCCACCGCTTTCGCCGCGGCTTCCTCCATCTCGCCGATCTCGTAATAGTCGAGGGCGTCGAAACAGGGCCTAAGCTCGCGCAAGACCTTTTCCTTATGTCGGGGCACCCACCTCTTTCCGGCGGAGGTGCCGACCATCAGCAACGCTTTCATGTCAGTTAGATTTTAGCGAAGAGGAGGCGATGTCCGCAACAAGGCATTCCCTATAATCCTTATATTTATATATAAAGCAAAACGCGAAGCTCATCGCTCCGCGTTTGCTGCCCATCGGTGGTTTTGAGTCACCTGTTATCCATGGCGTTGCCGCCATAAGTTGCGATTGGTGACCCCAACTGGAGTCGAACCAGTCATTGAACCTTGAGAGGGTTCCGTCTTAACCGATTGACCATGGGGCCGTTCGGGCGTTGATTATTTAATCACGCGCCCGCCGACTACGCAACAAAAATATTCTCAAAATAGCTCTTCGACGACTTTCAGGCGGCGATTCACTTCCTCGCGGCCGAGGATTTCGAGGATCTCGTGAAGGTTCGGGGACTGGGTGGAGCCGGTGATGGCGACGCGGAGGATCTCCGCGCAGTCGCTGACCGAGCCCTTGTAGTTCTCGGGGTTGGCCTTGAAGTCCTTATTAGAGGCGGCGAAGCCATGGGATTCGCCGATCGACTTCACGCCTTCCCACCAGGTGGATTCGTCGGTGCCGAAGGCCATCTTGTCCTCGATGTCCTTCAGGACGCCTTTGACGAGCGGCTTGAATTCGTCGCGGATCGGAAGCCCGGCGTCGACGATCTTCTGCCATTCGTCGGCATAGAAGAACCTGATGAGGGGGTAGATGTCGGAATACTTGGCGTAATCCTTCCTCGGGTTCTTGCGGTCCTTCTCGATGTTGAGGATCTTCTTGAAGTAAGAGGGATCCTTCTCGATGCGGGCGGCGAACGCCTCATCCTTCTGCTTCGCATAGGCGAGAACGTTATCGTAAAGCTTCTCGAGCGGCATCTTGGCGATGATCTCCTTCGAGAAGTAATTGAGTTTGTCCTGATCGAAGAGGGCGCCGTCGAGCGACATCTTCTTGAGCGAGAACTTGAACTTCGAGAGGTCGAAGCTCTTATTGGCGATGCCCCACTCCTCGAAATTGGAGTTCGCGATCGACATGAGGTAGACCAAAAGCGCCTCGGGGCAATAGCCTTCGTCTAGGAAGTAGCTGACCGCCGCTTCGGCGTCTTTGCGCTTGGAGAGCTTCCTCTTGTTGCCGTGATCGAGCTTCATGATCGAAGGGATGTGGGCGTATTTCGGGGCCTTCCAGCCAAGGGCGCGGAACATGTCGAGGTGGATCGGGGTGGACGGGATCCATTCCTCGCCGCGGGTGATGCAGGTCGTGCGCATGAAATGGTCGTCGCAGACGTGGGCGAAGTGATAGGTCGGCAAGCCGTCGGACTTGAGGATGACGACGTCGGTGTCGTTGTCCTGCAGCTCGATCTCGCCGCGGATCGCGTCGGTGAACTTGGTCTTGCGGTCATGGTCGCCCATCGATTTGAAGCGGATGACCCAGGGGGTGCCAGCTTTGATGCGGGCGATCCTTTCGTCGACCGAAAGGTTCCTGTCGCGGGCGTAGACGCCATAATACCCGGGGAGGACTTTGTTGGCTTCCTGCGCCTTCCTGATGGCATCGAGGTCCTCAGGGGTGCAGAAATCGGGGTAGGCGCGGTCGCGCCTGATGAGCTCTTTGATGACGGTGCAATAGATCTCCTTGCGCTGCGACTGCTGATAGGGGCCATAGGCTCCGACGTCGCCATTCGGGGTATATCCCTCATCGGCGACGATGCCGAATTCCTTGAGCTGGGCGATGAGCAGGTCGCCGCTGCCTTCGATCGTGCGCTTGGTGTCGGTGTCCTCGAGGCGGAAGAAATAGACGCCGCCGCTTTGCTTGGCGTAGGTATAGCTGATCATCGACGTGAAAAGGCTGCCGGTGTGGAGGAATCCGGTGGGCGATGGGGCGAAGCGGGTCACCTGGGCGCCTTCGGGCAGATTCCGGAGGGGATATTCCTTTTCGAGATCCTCGATCGACTTGGTCACATCGGGGAATAACAATTCTGCAAGTTCTTCATTCGTTGCCATAATAATGGGCTCCTCTATTTAGCACGCGCACATTATATGCTCGCGTGAAGCAATCTTCCACTTGAAACGCAATGGAATTCGCGATAATATATGCAGGCTCGATAGAGCGATGCAGGCGTAGTTCAGTGGTAGAACATTACCTTGCCAAGGTAAATATGCGGGTCCGATTCCCGTCGCTTGCTCCAGATGATCATTAACGGCCCACGGGCCGTTTTGTTTTACTCCTCCCCGCCTTCTTCCGGCTCCTCTTTTTCGAAGTCGCCGAAGGGGTCGAGCTCGCGCTCGGCGGTCAGTTCCCTGTTCTTTTCCTCGGCCTTGTCGAGGTCGGCCGAGATCTTCTGGAATTCCTCATCGCTCATCCGGCTCGCCGCGCGGAGGTTGTTGAGCTGGAACTTGGCGAAGCGGAGGGAGGCGGAGGCGAAATGCTTCTCCTCGATGCGGAAAAGCAATTCGGTCGCGTATCCGAAATACGGGAAGAAAACGCCAAGAAGAAGCGCGGAGGCGCCTAACCCGATGGCGAGCGGATAGAACGTCCCGTAAAGGTAGATGTTCGAAATCCCGAACCCTAAGCCGAACCCGAGCAGGAAGAGCACGGTCCCCGGCCAGAAAAGGGAATAGTAGAGCTTATGGAAATAGGCCCAATTCTCGCGGGCCCCGAAGCGGTACATCGCGGTGACGGAGCGGCCCTGCCCCATCGGCGCGCCGCGGTGAAGATAGGTCTTGACGCCGAAATAGCCGAGGGCGTGCACCAGATAGAACACCGATGCCGCGGCCCCGATCCCGTTGCAGAAGCGCATCGCGGGGACCACCGCCACGCTTTCGGCCATGAAGTTCTGGAGCGAATTCACGGCGCCCGAGGCCATGATCTGGTTCAGCTCCTGCAATTCGCTCGCCATCTGCGCCTCGCTTTGGCGCGCAGTCACGTAGATGAGGGAGAAGATGCCATAGGAGACGAAATAGACGATGATCGCCTTGGCGAAGGTCGCAAAAGCGCGGTATACCCCGCTGCTTTGGGTGAAATAGGCGCCGTATCTCCGGAAGAAAAGCCCACCGACGAGGCCATGCCCGTGGCGGATGTCGGCGCAGTAGAGATGGAGGCAATAGACCATCGGGAATTCGATGAGGGCCATCGCCACCAGGAAGATCGAGAAATCGAAGGCGGCCACCGCGGCGACCGCGATGCTCACCAAAGTGAAAGCAAAACCCACCGCAAACGACTCGGCGGGGTTCTTGGCCAGGGCGGCGAACGCCCTTTTCCTGATCTCTTTCGGATACTCAGACTTTTCCATTTCGGTTCAATTCGGCGAGGTCGCGCGCCGCGATCTCCGCGTCGCGGGGCTGCAAAGGCGCGATTCCTGGCGTCGCCTCGAGCTGGGCGATGAGCTTCGGCAGCTTCTTGAGCGAGACGATGTAGGAATTCGGGTTGGCGTCCTCGACCGGCGTCAAAAGGCAATCGTCGTTGATGAGGACGATCGAGATGATCTCCTGGGATGGGATGTTGCTCATCAGCGACATCCTTTCGACGCGCAGCTCGTTGCGGAGCATCGGGTTCGGGATGAGCCGCGACTCCTCGCCGCGGTAGAAGACCCACCTGTTGTCCTTGGCGTTCGCGGCCAAGGCGCCGTCGTAGTAGCGGTCGCGGATCACGTAGAAGAACTTCTCGCCGATCACGATGTGGTCGATGTGGAACGCCTCCTGCTCGGCGGTGTAGTTCTTGAAGTTGTTGATGAGGAGCATGTCGCGGTCATCGACGACCCGCCTGACGCGGCGGTAGTACATCCTGATCGTGAAATTCTTGTTGAGGATCCTCTTCACGGGCGCATAGAGCAGCATGAAAGCCACGAGCAGCCCGACGATGGTCGCGACGACGATGAATATGGAAAGCCTGACGCTGTAGGGCATTAGCAGAACGGCTCAGCTCCGGCGATGGCGATCTCAACCATATCGGTGAGGCCCTGCTCCCTCTGCTTCGGGCTCATGACGGCCTTGTCGTGGAAGGAGTCGGACATGGTGAGGACGCACATGGCCCTCTTGTGGAATTGCGCGGCTTTGGTGAAGAGCGAGTACGCCTCCATCTCGACGCAGAGGACGTTGAGGTCCATCCACCTCTTCCAATCGTCGGGGAAGGGGGAATAGAAGATGTCGCTCGAGAGGACGTTGCCGACGCGGACTTTCTTGTTGAGCTTCTCGGCGGCGATGTAGCAGTTCTTCAATAACTCGAAGTCGCTGACCGCGGAATAGGTGCCGCCGTTAAGGACGTGGTGGCCGAGCCAATCGGAATCGGTCGAGGCGGCCTGGGCGAGGACGATGTCGCCGACCTTGATGTTCGGCTGATAGCTGCCGGCGGTGCCGATGCGGATGATGACGTCGACGCCATAGAAGGAGAAGAGCTCATGGGCGTAGATGCCGATCGAGGGCATGCCCATGCCAGAGGCCATGACGGAAAGGCGCTTCCCGTTCTTGGTGGTTCCGGTGAATCCGAGGATCCCGCGGACCGAGTTCACCTGAACGACATCGGTCAGGAAGGTCTCGGCGATCCATTTGGCGCGGAGGGGATCTCCGGGCATGAGGACGACTTTCGCAAAGTCGCCAGCTTCGGCGTTGATGTGAGGGGTTGGCATGTGTTTTTACCTCCAGTAAGTAATCATGTCTTATTCACAAGCGGGAAAACGCATACACGTCCCGCGTATTTTCCGGGAATCAGTCTTCCGGCTGGGTCTTGAGGGCAAGGCTCATGTAGTCGCTGAAGCGCGAGTTGAACATATCGGGCCCAACCGTCTCGAGCTCGCCCTTATAGGCGATCGAGATGCGGCCCGTCTCCTCGGATACGACGACGGTGACCGCGTCGCAGGCCTCGGAGATGCCGATGGCCGCGCGGTGGCGGGAACCGAACTTGCCGGTGAGCGGGCGGGTGGTCGGGGTGTAATAGACCGAGGCGGCGACGATCTTGTCGTTCCTGACGATCACCGCGCCGTCGTGGAGGCGGGTGCCAGGGTAGAAGATGGTCTGCAGGAGCTCCGCCGATACGGGTGCATCGATCCTGGTGCCGGATTTCATGACGTCGTCGAGGTTATCGTGCATCTCAAAAGAGATGATGGCCCCGACCTTCTGCTTGGACATCGTGATGACCGCGGTCTCGATCTTCTTGTACATCGCATCGCGGTCGAACAGGGATTCCGGGCGGGCCTTGGCGCGGAAGAATCCGCCGCGCGGGGCCTGGCCCTTCATGTTGTTGGCGAGGAGCCCCCTGCCCTCGTTCGGGTTGGCGAGGAAGAGGACGATGATGCCGACGGCGAGGGCGAAGGCCATGATGAAGCAGGGAACGGTGAGGGAAAAGAGCCAGAAGATGATGAAGACGACCTCGATCGCCACGACGTAGATGCGGGCGGCGATGCGCTTGAACAGCCAGAAGACGAAGACGTCAAGCAAGCCGAACAAGGCGAGGATCGACAGGAAGACGATCAGGTTCTGCGGATTTGTGAAGTCGTAATTCATAGTTTTCCCTACTCAATGAAAAAATTTTGCGTCCTTATGGACGTAAAAATTTTATTAGCAAAACACCGCTATTGCAACATCGTCGGCCCCAAATCTTTCGCAAAAGCGAAAAAAGGATGCCGCCCAATGGCGTTTTCGGACAGAATCCGTCACCGCTTTGACGCGAATTTGAATACATGTCCCCCACGGATTGTGCATCGGCCCCCGCCCGAGCTATTTCAGATAATAGCTGTCGGGGCGGGCCTCGCGGCGGCCGCCAAGGAAAGAAAAAGCCCTCAGCAGAGGGCAAGGGGATCAGGTGGAGCACCCAGCGGGAATCGAACCCGTGTGACCAGCTTGGGAAGCTGGAGTTCTACCATTGAACTATGGGTGCAGCGGGAATATTAAATAACATTCGCGCGGAGAGGTCAAGTGAAGATGGATTGCTTGCAAAATCCCTTTTATTGCCCCGTCTTTTTGTCGACGCGGCCATTGACTTTGACCCCGACGCCCCGCTTCTTGGCGACGCGCATCGCATAGGCGATCGCCTCGGACTGGGAATCGAAGGTATTGACCTCTTTGGTCTTGCGGTCGACGACCCTCCATTTGGTGGAATCGGAGACCTTCTTGCCGCCGGCGTAGCGGATCTTGATTTCGTTTGGGCCCACCGCTTCTTCGGCGGGGGCTTCCGCGGATTCTTCCTTCGCGGGGGCCGGGGTGGGTTCGGCGAGGTCATTGAGCTTGGTCTCGACGCGGTTGAGCGTCGCGAACATCCGGGAATAGGCGATCCAGGGGCCGAAGATGAATAGCGATCCGAAGAAGGTGAGGTTGAAGAGGTTCGCGAAGCTCGTCGTCGAGGCGAGGCCGAGCTCTTTTGCCTTGGCGTCGATCTTGCGGGCGAGGTTCGCCGAATAGGCGATCGGAACGACCCCCAAGGTCAAAAAGCCGAGCAGCCACATCGGGAAATAGGGGCCGGACTTTTTGCCTTCCTCGGTGAAGGAATTCACCTCTCGGCGGATCCTGGGGAGCGAAAACCAGCTGAAGACCGTCGCGGTGACGATGTTCAGGAATATGAATAGGACGCCTGATCTCTTGGTGTTCTTATACTCCATGGTCGGTGACCTCCCCTTGTCGATTATTGTAAAGCCTATAGGGCGATTTTTGAAATGATTTCCGTTCGGCGGCAAAGAAAAAACCGCGATGATCGCGGCAAGGGGACACAAGATGGTGGGTGCTACAGGGATCGAACCTGTGACCTCCTGTACGTCAAACAGGTGCTCTCCCAGCTGAGCTAAACACCCATGCGTGTGTCAGGGCCGCTTTTTGCGGCTCGATTATTATAGGAAGAGGCATGGGCGATGGCAAGCGAAAATTTTCGATTGGGAATCGGGGTACGCGCATGGGCGCTGGGCGGGCGCCCGCTTCCTTATGAAAAGAAACGTTTCTCGGTAGGTGAAAACGCGAAACCGTTGGTCTATAATCGAGGAAATGAAAGAGAGAACGACATGAGCAAGAAACCTTTTCTTCTTTTGACGGTCCTCCTGTCGGCGAATCTCGCGTCGTGCGGGGCAACCCACTACGACTCGTCGGAATACGTCCTGCAGATGGACTACGTCAGCGATTTCCGCATCCTCCAGCTCACCGACACCCACCTCGGCGACAAGGACGACACCCAACTCCACTACAAATTCATGGACCTCACCATCGCGGAGGCCAAGCCGAACCTCATCGCGGTCACCGGCGACCTCTTCACCTTCGCGTCCAAGGGGACGGCCCTCGAATTCTTCCGCTACCTCGACGGCCATAAGATCCCCTGGACCGTGATCTTCGGCAACCACGACGAGCAATGCTATTTCTCGATCGACTGGCTGACCGGGCAGCTCAACAATTACGGCTCCTATTGCCTCTTCAAGGACATCCAGGACGATGGCGTGCAGGGCAACTGCAACTTCGCGATCAACCTGATGAAGGGCGGCAAGGTCCACGAGCAGCTGATCTTCATGGACAGCAACCGCTACTACTACGGCTCCTATTTCGGCTATGACTACTTCAAGCAGAACCAGATCGATTGGTACGCGGACCTAGTCGACGACACGACCGCGAAAAACGGCGGGGTCGTCCCGTCCCTCATGTTCTACCACATCCCGCTCCCCGAGGTGAACGACGCCTGGGCGGCGGCTGAGGCGAACCCCTCCGCCAACGTCAACGGCGGCACCCAGGGCGAAGACCCATGCAATCCGAAATACAATTCCGGCTTCTTCGACGTCATCGAGGAAAAAGGCTCCACCAAGGGCATGTATTTCGGCCATGACCACGTCAATAACTACATCGTCAACTACCATGGCATCGACTTCGGCTATGGCGTGAAGGCCACCGACCGCGTCTATTACAGCGATACCCTGCTCGGCGGGCGCGTCATCACGGTGAAGGACAACAACACCATGTTCTACCAGGACTACTACCACACCTATTCGGAGGTCCTCTGACATGAAGCGCAGCCATCTCATAATCTCATTGATCGCCATCACCGTCGTCGGGTCGCTCTTCATGCTGCTTGCCTCCAACATGCTCTTCTTCGACATATTGAACGCAAGCGCGGGCGGGCTCAGCAGCTCCATCTTCGTGAGCCTTCCCGCCATAAGCGTCGCCATGTTCTTCGTGGTCGCCCTCTTCTACCTCCTCCGCACCTACAAGCGCCCCGATTGCAAAAAGCGCATCACCCGCGCCTATTCGATCACCCTCTTCGCCCTCGCCTTGCTAGGCATTATCGGCGACATCCTCGCCGGGGCCAACTTCTACCACACCTTCGTGGGCAGCCATCCCTTCCCGGGCTTCCTCATCATCTTCCTGATCCTCAACGTCCTCCTGCTCGCCGGAAGCGTCTTTGCCTTCCTGAAAGCCCGCAAGATGCCAGAGGACGAAGGCAAGACCAAGATCGGCTTCGGCTACATCATGAAGACCGTCGGCTGGTTCCTCTTCATCTGCCTGCTCCTCAACCGCCTCGGCACCTTCCTCGGATCGCCCTCCTTCATCTATTGGCGCAACTTCTATTTGACCTTCCCCTTCTACCTCTTCCTGCTCGTCCCGGCCTTCCTCGGGGTCTTAGAATGCTGCCACATCCTCGGATTATTGCCCGAGGAGAAGATCGTCCTGCTCGCCTTCGTCGGCTTAGGGATCGACGTCGCCCTCACCGTCTACACCATCGCGATGGGCGTCTCCGACACCGTCTTCGTGTCCTCCCTCTCGCAGGCCATGCCGCTTGAGAGGATGCTCTCCAAGCCGATCGAGCTCCCCATCCACTTCCTCGCCTACGCCGGCGTGAGCGTCGCGATCCTCCTGCAGAAGAAGAGGAAGAAAAACTAAAGAAAAATTCCCGGGGCCTCTGCCTCGGGAATGCGCTTATCCGATGGTGCCGACTAAGGGAGTCGAACCCCCAACCTGCGGTTTACGATACCGCTGCTCTGCCAATTGAGCTAAGTCGGCGCGTCTAATAATATAAACTTCCCGCGCGTCCTTAACAAGAAGAAACCGCCTCATGGGCTGAACCATGAGGCGGCATCTTTTTTATTTCTTCGCGACTTTCTTCTTGATGAAGAGGAACAATGCGATGAACTCGTGGACGATGAGGGGGCTTAGGGCCAATAGGAACACCCAGAGGTAATCGATCGGGTGATCGGAGAGGGTGTAGACCTTGAAGATGGTGTTGACGCCCGGGACCTCGATCACGAAGAACTGGAGGGCGAAGCCGAGGAAGAAGGAGATGAAGAGCAGTTTGTTGAAGTCCTTGAAGACGTGGACGAAGCTCTTCTTGACGTTCGTCATGCCAAGCATATGGAAGAGCTCGGACATCGCGAGGACGCAGAAGGACATCGACTGGGCTTCTTCGAGCAGAGTCTCATCCTGGAAATAGGCGTTCATGTCGCTGACGGAGAAGGCGCCGGCGGCCCAAGGCTTGATGAGGAAGGCGAACAGGGTCGCAAGTCCGATCAATATGCCATAGCCGAACGTGATGGCGTACCCGCCGCGGCTGAAGAGGGATTCCTTCGGGTCGCGGGGCTGGTCGTCCATGATGTCGTCGGGCTTCTTGTCGGCGCCGAGGGCGACGGCGGGAAGCGAGTCGGTGATGAGGTTGACCCAAAGCAGATGGATCGCGATGAGCGGGCTCGGGAGGCCGATGACGGCGGCGAGGAACATCGCGACGACCTCGCCGATGTTGGAGGAGAGAAGGAAGAGGATGGTCTTCTTGATGTTGGCGTAGATGCCGCGGCCTTCCTCCACCGCTTTCTCGATCGAGGCGAAGTTGTCGTCGGCGAGGACCATGTCGGCCGCGCCTTTGGCGACGTCGGTGCCGGTGATGCCCATGGCGATGCCGATGTCGGCGGACTTAAGCGAAGGCGCGTCGTTGACGCCGTCGCCGGTCATCGCGGCGATGTGGCCGTTGGCCTTGATCGCCTTGACGATCTGGACCTTGTTCTGCGGGGAGACGCGGGCGAAGACGCGCACGGTCTTGACCTTTTCGCGCAGCTCTTCTTCGGAGCAGGCGTCGATCTGGTCGCCCGACATGCACTGCTCGCGGGTTTCGGCGATGCCGAGGTCGCGGGCGATCGCGAAGGCGGTGTCCTTGTGGTCGCCGGTGATCATGATGGTGGTGATGCCGGCGCGCTTGAGCGTCGCGACCGCGGGCTTGGCGGCCGGGCGCGGCGGGTCGACCATGCCGACGAGGCCGACGAAGCAGAGGTTCTTCTCCTCGATCTGGCCATCCTGTTCGGAGATGGCGAGGGCGAGGACGCGGAGGGCGTTCTCCGCCATCTTGCCGGCGGCGTCGAGGATCGCCTGCTTCCGCTCTTCGGAAAGCGGCTCTTTCTTGCCGTTAATCAATACATGGGTCGCGTTCTTTAGGATCTGGTCCATCGCGCCTTTGGTGTAGACAACCTTCTTGTCGCCTTCCTGGTGCATGGTGGACATCATCTTCCTGACGGAGTCGAAGGGAAGCTCGTTGACGCGCGGGGTGGCGGCCTCAAGGTCGCTCTTGTGCATATCGAATCCGTTGGCGAATTCGACGAGCGCGACTTCGGTCGGGTCGCCATAGACCCCGCCATCGACCTTGGCGTCGGAGCATAGCGACATGCCTTTGGCGAGCAAACCGAGGTGCTCTTTGTCGAATTCGGATTGCTCGACGTACCTGCCGTCGGCGAACGCGGCGACGACGGTCATCTTGTTCTGGGTCAATGTGCCGGTCTTATCCGAGCAGATGACCGAGACGGCGCCGAGGGTCTCGACGGAGGCGAGCCGGCGCACGATGGTGTTGACGTTGACCATCTTGGTCATGCCCATCGCGAGGACGATGGTGACGACCGCGGTCAATCCTTCCGGGATCGCGGCGACCGCAAGGGCGACCGAATCCAGGAGGGCTTGGCTCCAAGCCTCGCCGATGTTGCCGTTTGCGAGGGACCAGAGGATCTTGACGATCAGCATCGCGATGACGATGCCGATGGTGAGGTAACCGAGGAATTTGGAGAGTTTGGCGAGCTGTTTCTGAAGCGGGGTGAGGTCTTCTTCCTCGCCGGCGAGCATCGAGGCGATCTTGCCGATTTCGGTGTCCATTCCTGTTCCGACGACCACGCCTTCGCCATGTCCATAGACCACGGGGGTCGACATGTAGGCGATGTTGATGCGGTCGCCGACGCCGACTTCTTCCGACAGGGTGAGGGTCGGGTCTTTTTCGGCCGGGACGGATTCGCCGGTCAGCGACGCTTCGTCGCACTTGATGGCGAAGCCTTTGATGAGGCGGAGGTCGGCGGGGACGGTGCGGCCTTCCTCAAGGATGACGATGTCGCCCTTGACGAGCTCGGAGGCCGGGATCTCAAGGAGCTCTCCTCCGCGGCGGACGGTCGCCTTCGGGGCGCTCATCTTCTTGAGGGCCTCAAGCGCCTTCTCGGCCTTCATCTCCTGGACGGTGCCGATGACCGCGTTGATCGCGACGACGCCGAAGATGATGACGACGTCCATGAATTCCTGCCACTCCTCGCCGGCCGGGACCTTCCCTTGGGCGATGTTGACGATGCCAAGGACCAGCGAGATGATGGCGGCGATGGCGAGGATCAAGGTCATCGGGTCGGCGATGTTGCCCCAAAGGATCTTGTACCAGGGATCCTTCGGCTTTTCCTTGAGCTGGTTGGGGCCGTTCTCAGCCAAACGCTTGGCGGCCTCTTCCTTCGACAAGCCTACTTCGGGGTTGACCGAAAGCTCGTCGAAAGCTTGTTCAGGGCTTTTGTTCTCGAACATATGTTCTCCTTCTGGCAAATAATTGCCTTAAGGTCTCGCGAGGCGGGGATGCCGTTTTTGCCCGGCCGCTTTCGGCGGCGTGTTGACGGTAACAAAAACTAAACGCTACTCTCCTTAACAGGGAGTAGTGTAACACTTATAAACACGGGCGTGAAAGCGATTTTTCAAATGCGGCGGAGGCGCTCCAAAGTGAAGCAAACGGCAGCCGCCATCACCACTTCGGAAACCGGTTCGGCGAAGAGCATCCACATGAAGCCGGGCTCAAATAGCCCGATCATGATAAACAGCGCGACCTCGACGCTCACCGCGATCAGGAGAAGCCCGGCAAAGATGATACCCAGGGTGCGGATTTTGCGGAAATCGGAATAGAGGCCGATCATGTAGCGCCTGATCCTGATATAGAGGATGACGCCGGAAACCACCATCGCGACATTGAATAGGAGCGTCACGAGAAAAGCGATGATCGCGGCCGGTGCGCCGGAGCTGAAAAGCGCGGCAAAATTATATCCCGACATCAATAGGGAATAGATATGGTCGAAGGTGATGAAGAACACGAACGCCAATATTCCGGAATAGGCCAGGTTGTCGTTGCGGATGTTGCAGACGAAGATGATCCCATAGACGATCAGGGTGAGCGCGGCGTTCCAGATGGTCGCGAAATCGAAATACGCGGACCCGTAGATGATCACGCCGCCGATGTGATAGGCGAGCAATATCGCAAGCGCGATTCCGGATAAGCCGGTCGCGAATATCTTGTTTTTGCGGTGTTTGAAGTAAAGTTTCCAGTTCATGGCAGTAATGATAACCCAGTTTGGCCCAAAAAGCGTTTATAATTCATCGCGATGGTCAAGGAAGCGTTTACCATAGGGCCGAGCCCCGAAGCCAAAACGCTGCGAAAAATGGCGTTTGGCCGCGAAGGAGGGAGATGCCCATCCCTTTTCGAACGCGATGCGACAAACTGGTGCCTGACATTATTCGCAGGCACCACTCCCATCGCGACCGGAAGCATCTATGAGGAAGATCCAGAAACGTATCGGATCGATAACGTGGCGGTGCTCGAAGGGCTGCGCGGGCAGAAGATCGGGTCCTACGTCGTGAAATTTCTGATCTCGAAGGCGCGCTCCATCGGCGGGAGGAAGGTTTTGGCCATAGTCCCGCTGGAATTCAGGTCGTTTTTCAAGAAGCTCGGGTTCCGCGATGACCCGATGGGCGAAATGAAAGAGATCGACGGGGTCTATTCGATGATGCTTTATAAGGTCATCGTCAAGAGCAGGAAGCCGATAAAGGTTTAGCAGACGATCCTGATGTAAGAGGAGCCAAGGTCGCTTCTGAGGACCTGGATTTTCGTATCGATTTGCTGGTCGAGCTGCTCGATGTGGCTGATCACGCCGATCATCTTGTTGGAGCGCCCAAGCTCCTTGAGGACCTTGATCGCGCGGTCGGTGATGTCGGGGGAAAGGGTGCCGAATCCTTCGTCGATGAACATCGAATCCAGCTCCACGCCCCCCGCGGATTGCTGAATCGCCTCGGAGAAAGAGAGGGCCAAAGCGAGGGACGCCTCGAACTTTTCGCCGCCGGATAAAGTGCTGGCGGAGCGGGTCGTCCCGGCGTAGTGGTCGAACACGTCGATGTCGAGGCCCTGCTTCGAATTGCCCGAGGATTCGGTGCGGCGGCGGAACTCATAGCGCCCGTCCGACATCTGGAAGAACTTCCTGGTGGCGATTTTGAGGATCTGATCGAAGGTGCCGAGCATGCAGTAGGTCTCGAAGTCGATCTTCGTCGAGCCCTTCACGCTGCCGCTTGCGGCCGCATAGAGGTTATTCGCTTCGCCCCACTGCTTTTCGAGATCGGCGAAGGACGCGAATTCGGTTTTGGCTTCTTCATATGTCTGGAGGTTGGTCCTATGGGTCGAAACCGCGCTCTCGTAAAGCGAAACGGCCCCATCCGCTTCGGCTTTCTTTTCATCGACCATGCGATTGATTTCGGCGACATCCGTCTCGATCATTTGGTCGACGTGGTTCGATATGTCTGCGTCGTAAAGCGCCTTGGCGGAGGCGATGCCTTGATCGTAATCAGAGACATTTTTCCTGAAAGACGCGATCACGGGGTCGTCCAAATGGTGGGCAAGGGCCTGATGCAGGTCCTCGAACCCCGATGCTTCCACCGCTTCTTGAAGGCTATGCTGCGCGTTCTCCATTTCGGATTCCGCTTCCTTCTTTTGTTTTTCGAAGCCCTGGGCCTGCTCGCTGAATCCGTTCTCTTTGAGCTTGGCGTCCTGCAAAGCGGTATCGGCCCTGCGATAATCGCCTTCAATGGCTTCGATCAGTTTGACGAGGGCGTCCAAAGACTCCTTCAGCTTGCTTTCGTTGAGGTCGCCCAACTCTTTCTTTTTGTCTTCGAGGGCGCCTTTCTTTTGGTTGAACCCCGTCCGCGCATCGTTAAGGGCCGCCTCTTTGTCGGACAGGCTTTGCTTAAGGCCCGGCAAACCAAGGGAAAGCCTTTCTTTTTCGTTGAGGTCGCGGCGGCGTTTTTCGGCTGCATCGGCAGCAGCTTTCCTCTCAGAATCGGCGATGTCGAATTCGGCTTTCAGCGCATTCGCCTTGGCGGAAATGGCGCCTTGAATTCCTTCCGAGGGCGCGGATTCTCCCGCGACTTCCTGGTAGCGGGCGGAAAGCGCGGACAATGCGCTTTCCAATTTGGATTGCGCGACTTTGCGGTTGGATTCAGCGGCGGAGCGCTCGGATTCCGCCCGGTCTTTTTCTTTCGACAGCTCCTCGATCTTCGCTTGGGATGGTGCCCCTTCCTGCATGGTTGCCAAATGCGGGTGCGAGGTCGAGCCGCAAACAGGGCACGGCGCCCCTTCCTCTAAGCCTTCCGCCAATATCCCGGCTTGGGAATGCAGGAAAAGCGAATAGGAGCGCTCCCATTCCTTATATTTCTTTTGCGCGCGCTCGAGGCAAGCTTTCTCGGAGGCGAAGCATTCGCTTACGCGTTGCTCTAATCCCGGTATCTTGGCGGCATCTAGAAGCAAGGCGTCAAATTCCTTTTGCTTGTCCTTGATTTTGGAGACGCGGTGTTCGCAATTGGCGAGGCGCGCTTCGTCGAATCCCTTCCAAGCCGCATCGATTTCCGAAGATCTCTTTTCGGAGTCATCGATCCGTTTCTTTATGTCATCATACGATTTCTTGGCGGCGCCGACGGCCTCCTCGGCTTCTTTGACTTCCTTTTCCAATTTTCGGATAACCTCAAAGGAAGAGAGCCGATTCTCGATATTGTTCTTTTCGGTTTTGAGCTGATCGAGGCCATCTTTCTTCTTGGAGGCGACATCGAAAGCCTCTTGGCAGGAGGTCACCTTTTCTTTGGCTTCCTTGAGTTTGAGCGTTGTTTCGGCCAAGGAGTTAGCCAATGAGTCGACGCGCTTCTTGGTCTTATTCAATTCGTCCCATTTTGCATACACGGGTCGGCTCTTTTCCGCAAAATCGACCTTTTCGCGCACCGCGTTGACCTCGTTTTGCCTTTCGAGCAGGGATTCATAATCCTGCTTATGCCGGCGATAGGAAACGACCTTCTTATTGTTTTCTAGAACCGCCTGTTGGCTCTTCAGGAGCTCGCCGTATTCCGCCTTGGCGGCATCGGATGACTCCTTCAGCGGCTTCAGCGCTTCCGCTTGGGCGATTAATAGCGGCGGGATGTCCTCCATCACCAAAGAGAGATCCATGGATTCGTTATTGAGCTTATGCGTGAACTCCGGAGCGTCGAGGTTCAGCGAGCCAAGCTTCGTGCGCAATTGGATCTGCTTCCCGGTGATCGATGATTTCAGGGTTGAGGCATTATCCTTCAGCAGCAAGATGAACCGCTCCAGGTATTTCGTGCCGAGGATGGTGCGGAAGACGTCTTTCCTCGCATTCGTATCGGCTTCGATGAGTTTGGCGAAATCACCTTGGGCGATCATCATGGTCATGCGGTATTGGTCGCAATCCAATCCGATGATCTCCTCGATCCTGGTCCTGATCTCCGGGATCTTCGTGAGTCGGTTGGCGATGCCTTCGCCGTCGAGGAAAGCGCTGGCTTTCTGGTTCTTCAGCCCTTCGCCGCGCTGCTTCGCGATATTCTGCTCCGGCTCGCGGTGGATGAGATAACGGCGGCCATGGTATTCGAATTCCAATTCGACGAACGTGGTCTCCTTGGGATCGGCTTTGTTGCAGCGGAGCGCCGAGATGCTTCTGACGCCACCGCTGCTTTCCCCATATAGGGCATAGCAAAGCGCGTCGAAGATCATCGTTTTCCCGGCGCCGGTATCGCCGGTGATGATGAAAAGGTTCTCGGGGAGCGAAGAGAAATCGATCACCTGCTTCGACGAATAAGGCCCGAAGGCGCACATGGTCAGCTTAATCGGCCTCATGGTCCTCTCCTTTCGCCCTAGCGAGCAATCGCATCGCGGTTTCGTTTTGATAATCGGTCAACGGGGTCCCTAAAATCTGTTCGTAGAACTTCCCGAAAAGCTCCTCAGGGGTCTCCGTCGAGATGTCTGGGGCCTCGTCCAGATTCATTTCTTGGCCGCCCAAGTTCTTGTACTCGATGCTTAGGCACAGCGGGAAACAGGCGTTGCGGATCTTGTCCATCGCGTTTTCGGTCGGGACGGTATCGGTAAGCGTCACCGCCACGAAATCGAGGCACTTCGGCATGTGGATGATCTCATCGAAGCTCCCCGTGACGATCTTAAGGTCGCGGAGCGGAACGATCGGAACAACCTCCAGCCCGCACCCCGCCTCATCGATGGTGACGATGTTGAATTGTTTCTGGTTATTGGCCTCGTCGACGTGGTATTTGATCGGGCAGCCACAGAAATAGGCGTTCTTCCCGACCTTCTGGGGCTTATGGATATGCCCAAGCGCGACATAATCGAAGTCCTTGAAGACCTCGGAGGGGATATTCGGGATCGCGCCGACGCTCGCTTCTTCTGAGCCGGACCTCTCCAAGCCCGATTCCCCGCCTTCGGGCAAAACCAATTGATGGGCGACCAATACGTTTTTCTTGGCCGGGTCCAAATGCATTTGTTCCACAAGATAGGATGCCGCGGAGGCATAGTCCTTGAATTCGGTGCCGAAGACGCCATTGACGTCATGGTGTTTCATGAAGGGCATCAGATAGAAATTCACGCCCTCAATCGATAAGGGGTTAAGCGAATCCTTCACGGAGGTAGCGATATGGATGTTTTTGGCGGCGAAGAACCGCGCGCCATAGGAAAGGCGATCGGAGGAATCGTGGTTGCCGGAGATCACGAGGACCTCGATCCCCTCGCTCGCGCACTGCGAAAGGAACTCGTCGAGCAGAAGCACGGCGTCCTGAGGGGGGATCGGGGCGTCATAGATGTCGCCAGCGATTACCAAGACGCCGATTTTCCTTTCCCTTAGCAAAGGCAGCGTGCGCTCGAACAGGAAAAACCTCTGGTCCTCAAGCAGCGAGAACCCATGAAGGCGTTTGCCTAAATGAAGATCAGAGATGTGCAGGAACTGCATGCCAATATTCTAATACAAATAAAATGCGCTAGGAGCCGAACGCGATTATTTTTCATCCAAGGCGATGAACGCTTCTTGCTCCACCTTTTTGCCTTCCTTAAGCATCCGCTCGATCAGCTCATGGAATTCAAGGAACTCGGGATCGTCCTTCTGACGCTCCAGCCTCTTGCGGTCGTTATCGCTCAAAGGCAGGGCGAATCCTTTGACCTTTTCAAAGGCCTTCACATCCATGTTCAGCGGAATAAAGGGGATACGTGTATCGATTTTCAGGCGATGGAAGATATGGAAGCCACCGCTGTCCATGTCGCCGAAATGGCAGTATGGGACGTTCGGGAAGGCCTCATATATCTTGCGGATCAGGGATTGCTTGACCCCATCGTGGAAGCCAGCCAGATATATGACCACCGCTTCTTTGTCCTCGAAGGTCGTGAAGGAGGTGAGGTTCTCGATCGTGACAACGCGCTTCGGCTTTCCGCCTATGACCGCGCACTTTTTGATCGCCTCGTTATTGAGCGAGAAGAAGCCAGGCCATTTTTCCAGATCGATCTCCTGATTCCCGACCTTGATGCAAATCGGGCCCTTGATGCGGACATCCACCGGGTTTTTGATCAGGCCATGCATCAGAAGCGGGTCGTCGTCCTCGTCGTAGTCGAGCTCGTCGAATTCGCGGTAGAGCGAATTGAGCTTCGGCGCCATGCCTTCCAGCTCCTTCGAATTGCCGAACAGCCGCATCGACAGATCGCGGCAGAAGGTTTCGGTCTCCAACGCTTCGATCGCCTCGAGGGCCTTGAGGATCTTCGAAAGCTGTTCGGTGGAGGTGAAGTAATTCTTTACCGCCGGCTTTCGCCCAGTGATCTTCTCGAGCATCGCGGAAGCGAAATTCGCTACCACGGGGTGGCTGTTTTCGGTCCAGTGGCCCAAAAGCTCCCGCTGCTCCGCCATCGCTTTGCGCGGGTCCTCCATCTTCAGATACTCGAAAAGGCCTTTGAGATTGTCGTCATCCTTCTTCAGGGTGACCTTATAGAAGATGCCGTTCACGTATTCGACTTCGACGAAGCCGGTCCGCTCCAGCGATTGCATCTTCTCCTCGAGCTCAGGCTTGTTGCGGAGCGGCGTGAAAATCGGGTTCCTGCGCTCCAGGAAGACGCTCTTGGATTTCTTGTCCGGGGCATAGGAAGACTCTCTGGAGAGGTAATTCTTCAGCAAAGCGATCAATACCGCGGTTTCAATTTCCATTCTTTATTGCAGTGAATATTCCGACCTGGCCATCGATCTTCGCGAGCGAGATGATGTTGTCGGCATAAGGGGAGATATAGGCGAATCGGATGGATGGGACGGAGATGATGAGCTGGATCCGGAGCTCTTTGTAGAACTCAAGCATCTGGCGGATGCGCTCGCCGTCCATGTTGTTGAACGCTTCGTCGAAGCAAACCAGGGAGCTCGGCGAATCGAGTTGCTTCTCAGGCAAGGCGAGCAGCGACTGGAACGCGCCGGCGATCAGGGCGTAGAACGGGGTCTGCGTTTCGCCGCCGGACTTCGAATCCTGGTTCTTCGAGTAATAGAGGACGCTGTCGCCGTCGTTCATCGTGATCTTGATGTCGTAATTCAGGTAGTTCCTGTAATCGGTGATCTCGAGGCGGCGCTCCTTGTATTCCGGATCGTCTTCCCTGGTGGAAAGGATATCGAACACGGTCTGCAGGACCTCTTGGGATTCGTGGTCGAGATCTTCGGAGAAGAGGTCGTTCACGATCGAATCCTGATTGGTCTCGATGGCGATGTGATAGACGCCGCCGAGCAGCGGATCGCTGTTCTTGGTGCCTTTGAACTCGAACACTTCCTTGTCGGATCCGAACGGATGGTTGCGCAGGGTGCGGTTCAATGAGTCGATGGACTGCTTCGCGTCGTTGAGCGAGGCGCGGATGCGGGAGATGAAGTGCTCGCGGAGCTCGAGTTCGGAGCGGTTCTTGGCGTTTTCGACCTCAGGGGTGAGCTTTGCGAGCTCATCGCCGACGATCTTGTTGTAGCGCTGGACGAAGGCGATGTAGTTGTCGAGCTCAAGTTTCAATTCGTTCGGATAGGCGCTCACATAAGCGCTCATCGCGTTGGTGATGATGCGCTCGAGGCGCTTGATCTCGTTTTCGTTAGGTCCTTTGGAGTAGGCGACGAAATCGCGCAGTTCCTTGCCCTTTTTGCCTTCGGAAAGGGCGGCGAGGTATTCGTCGAGGATCGATAGTTCCATCCCCTGCTCCTCGATCTTCTCGCGCTTCTGCTGGGCGAGGGATTCGATTTTGTCGTGCAGGGTCTCGAGCTCTTTGCTGATCTCGCCGATCTTGATGTTGGAGGCGCTTAGGGCCTGGCCGGCGCGCATCGCCGCTTCCCTGGCCAAAGCCGCTTCCTTCCTTCTCTCCTCGATGAGGCCGGAAAGGCCGAGGATCTCGTTGTTGGACCCTTTGAGCTTGGCGATTTGGTCGTTGATGGAACGGAGTTCGTCGTCGATGGACTGGAATTCGCGCCACAGGTCGCCGCGATCCAAGATTGCCTTGACGTTGGAGCACCTGGTCTCGTTGATGATGCGGTCGTCATCGGCGATCTTCTTGTTGACGTCCTTCATCTCTTCGACGAGGGCTTCTTTTCTCTTGAGGTCATCGGCGAGGCGACGCTTGATGGATTCCTGGCCGATATAGGGCTTGCTCATGTCCTCATAGAGGAGATGGCGGACGGCGCTGCCATCGAAATATAACCCTTCTTTGGTGATGGCTTTGCGCCCCGGCTTGAACGATTCCTGCCCTTCGACGAGCATGATGTCGCCAAGCAGGCGGTCGATGTAGGCGCGCGGCTCCTTGAGCTCGCGGCGCTCTCCATCCTTCTCGGTCCAGGCGGAGACTTTCCAGGAGATGGCGTTCGGCAGGACCGCCGCCTCTTCCTTGTCGTCGAAGGCGATGACGCCGACGCCGAAATAATCCTGTAAGCCACTCGAGGCGAAGACCTTGCTGGCCAAGGGGATGAATGATTTGGGGACGAAGAGGTCGAACCTCCTCTTTCCGAGGATCCCTTCCACGGCGTCGCGCCATTCGGGATCGTTGATCTCGAGCTGGCTGCAAAGCGGGAAGATCTGGATATTGGCGACGCCCTTCTCCTCTTTCGCTTTCTTCCTGATCGCGGCCATGAGCTGCTCGACGTAGACCGGGAAAGCATAGGCGTTCGCCTGCAGCTGGAGGATCTCTTCATCGAGGTCGCGGATCGAATCCGTGAGGGACGTGTGTCGATTTTGCAGTGCGCCACGGTCGTTGGCGACCGATTTGTAGATGTCCTCGACGCGCTCGGAATACTTGGTGAGCAACCCGACGAGGCTAGGATAATCCTTGGATTTCTTGACGAGCGAGAAATCGAGGGAGGTGCCGATCCTTCTGGCTAAAGAGGATTCGTTCTCCATCATCGATTCCCAAAGCTTGACGTCGTTCTTGAGCGATTCGTGCTTCACCTTCGCCTCGCGCTGGGACGCGTCGAGCTGAGCCAGGGCTTTGTATTCCTCACTATTGGCGATGAGATCGGCCGCGAGGTTGGCCTTGTTGGCCTTTTCGAGGTTGGCCTGGTTGTCTTTCTCGAAGGCGGCGGCCTGCGCTTTTTCGATTTCGAGGGAAGCCCGGTCGCGGCGGATCTGCTCGGTGGCCACGTCGATCTGGGAGTTGAATTCCAGAATCTGGAATCCGAACCTCTTCTTCTTGAGGCTCTCGTAGGTGTCCTTGCTGTCGGCGATCGGCTTAAGGATCTCCATGCGCTTGGTCTCTTCGCGGAGCTGGTCCTGAATGAGGCGATAGGAATCCATGGTCGATTTGATGGAGGAGAGATCGAGTTCGGCCTCGGGGAGCAGGAAATCGGTGGCGAAGCGCCCGATGTCCTGAAGCGGCTCGAAGGAGAGGGCTTTGGTGAACAGGATCTCGTATTTCTCGGGATTGCCCAAAGCGCGGAGAACGGCGAGGCGGCGGCGCTTCTCGGAGAGTTTGCGCCCCACTTCTTCGATCTCTAGCCCCTCTTCTTTTGCTTTGGAGAAAAGCTCATCGAAGTTGCGGACCGAATTCTCGCCGAAGAAGATCGAATTGGAATAGGTGCCGTTGGTGATCGTGTAGAAGCGCGGGTCGGCCATCGTGCCTTTGACAAGCTGCAGGACGCAGCCCAAAACGAAGGGTGCGCCGCGGGTTTCGTCATAATATTCGGCGGCGATGTGGCCGATGATGTCGCCGGAGTCGCGGAGGAATTCCTGATCCTCGGCGCCGGTGCGGGCGCGCAGGTAATTGGCGACGGTGCGGCCGCTAGAAAGCGTATTGGCGGCCTGGTTGAATTTGCAGGTGCCGCCGGATTGGAGGTAATGGATCGCGTCGAGGATCGTCGATTTGCCGGATCCGTTCTCGCCGGTGATGACGTTGATCATCCCAAACTGGATTTCCTCATTCTCGAAGAAATGCCAGTTAATCAGCCTCAGCTTCGTTATCCGCTTCATCTTCGGGCCCTCCCTTATAGTCTTCGAGCCTCCTTGAGAGGTCATCGATGCTCGTGACGTCGACGACGAGGAGGATGGAACGATAGATCACGATCGGGGTTTCGCCATAGTTCAGACCCTGGTCGAAGTCGATGATCTTGTGGCGGCGCAGCGATTTGAGCGATTCCCGGAACTCGGTGGTCTTGCCGATGTTCTCGGGATAGATCTCGGTTTTGTCGATTTGGCGCGCGATCTCCCCGACCGTCGTCGAGATGACGGAATTGAGGGAGGCCTTCGCCGATTCATCATAGAAGATTCCGCGGAGGACGAGGAGGACGATCGTCTCGAGCTTGCGCATGTGAACGCGGTTGCTGTCGAGCTCGGTCCTGATGTAGATCACGCCTTTCTCGGCGTCGTTCACCAAATCGTAGTCGATGAAGGCGAAATAGGCGCGGAGGCCATTGATGAGGTCGGTCGCCTTCAGGTAATCCTTGCGGTCCTCATCGCGCTCCTTCACGAGGAAGGTCTCGTCGAGGAGCTTCAGGCTGATGCGCGAAAACGCATCGCGATCGGAATCGCTCAGCTTCCCATAGGACTCACTGAAGTTTTTGTACGCTTCGTTTTTCGTCATGGCATTTCCTCCTTACTTTCTGCGAATCAGCATGTAATCCTCGACGTCGTAGCCGAGGCAATTGAATTTGACGCCTAAGGGCGTTGTCGTCGAGTATGGCGTATCGGCGGCCGAGCAATAGGCGGGTGCGAGCATCATGAAGATGAACTCATCCACTCCTTCCACCCCGAGCTCGCTCGCCTTCATCTCGGTGCGGGAGCCGAATTTCCCATCGAGGAATTCGAATACCGCTTCTGGGGCGTACTTGTCGTTGGCCTGGAGGATCATCGCCGCCTTCTCGATCGCGGATTGGTTCTTCGCGATGGGGTTGAACGGCAATTCCTTCGGGGCGATGCGGGCTAGGGAGCGGGCCGTGTATGGCGAATGCGAATCGAGCTGGTTGAACTTGTGCATCTGGAAGCTTTGGCCGTAATCGAAGTCCTCGCCCGGCATCTTCCACAGCATTATCTTGAGGAGCGATTGGATATCGCCTTTGATATCGCGCTCGCTCGTCAAGCGGAAGCGGATCCTCTCGCTCGAATTCGAGACATATGTCCTGTTTCTCGAGGAGATCGTGGTGAGCGAGAACTCGATGTTATTCATCTGCTCGATCACCATTTCGATGACCCCGTGTATGTATCTTTCGGCGACTCGGCGGGATTCGGGGGAGTCTTTGTTGAGGGCCTTGGTATAGATGTAATCGTCGACGAGCTTCTCGAAATTCTCGGGGGCGCGCATCTCTTCCAGCTTTGTGATGATGCGGCCGCTGTACTTGTTCGGGTTGTTCCTCGTCAAGAGGTTATGGAAGGCGACGTAGGCGTTGAGCCTTTGGTAATCGACCGCGAGCTTCTGGAGGATCGCCTTCTCGGTAAGCGTGTTGTCGCCCATCGCCTTGCCGACGAATCGCTTGATGCGCGAATTAATCGAAAGGAGGGAGCGCGAGAGGGTCTCGGAATCGGTTTGGATCGCCTGAAGCGAGGCGGTGGCATTCTGATAGTCGAAGCCTTCGACGTTGCGGTAAAGGGAAAGCAGCGATGCGGCGTATTCGTTCGGATCGTCCTCATCCCTTAAGAGGCCGAGCAACGCGTTGAACACCGCGAGGAACGCGCCGGTGCGGGACACGATGGGGTTGAAGTTCTCGTCGATCTCGCGTTCCAGCCATCCCCTGCTTTCCAGAGCATGGACGAACGCCCCGGCCTTTTCGCGGGGCGAATTGCCTTTGTCGTTAGGGTCGTTATCGGGGGTCACGCCGAACTCATGCTCCTCGGATTCGCCGATGTCGCCGACGTTTCCTAGGGCATAGGTGCGGATATACTCGGCGAGGATATCGACGAGCTTCTTGCGGGAAAGGGTCGTCAATGAGCTGCCGAAGGCGCGGTCGGTTTCGCATAGCAACAGGAAATTGACTTCTTTGTTCTGCCCGGAGAGCAGACCGAAAAAGTTTCTGTTGATGATGTCAAATAAATCCGTACGGCCTGCAGTCATATGTATATTATGCGCGCGTGTTCAGCGTTTGTCCTTAGCAAAATTGGACGGGTCGCGTTTTTTTATTTCCGATAGAACGAAAAATGCTGCCGTAACCCAAGGGGGGCGAATTACGACAGCGGGACTATTTTAGTCACCACAGTTGAGATTGCAACCCCTAAAACCGATTTTTCTTTTATTGAAACCATACAAATCGAGCACATAGTCCAGTTTAAACGCTATAATTTTGAAGTCGGAGGGATTTATATGGACGAAATACAGTTGCGCATCAGCGTGGAAATGGGGCGGACCTTTTCTTTTTTGGAATATCATAGCGATGCCTTGGTAAAGGCAAGCGACCCATCCATCTTCACCACACCATTCTCTTTTTTGCGGAAAATCGAGATTTCCAATACCGGAGATGAGGATATCGTGGGGGCGAAGCTCGCGATCGAGTTTTCGAATCCCATCTTCTCCTGCGAGGAATTCCCCCTTCCCGGCATCCCTGGAAGGCAGGATATCTCCCTGAATCCCCTGCCCGCGATCTCCGTCGATAAGCAGAAGCTTTACGAACTCACCGAATCGGATGTCTGCGAAATCACCATTAAGATCATTTCTTCCGACGGATCGCTGCTTCTTTCCTCACAGCGTTCGACCAAGCTCCTCCCGATCTCGATGCCTAGCGACGACCCGGAAGCCCGCGACGTCCTCCTTTCGAAATACGTCATCACCGATTTCCCCGAGATGAGCCTGATTCACCACATGGCGATCGAAGAGAACCTCGGCCGCCCCCTCATCGGCTACCAGAACACCCGCTACGACGGCTCCATCGACAAAGACGCCATCATCCATGAGGTGGAATGCATCTACAAGGCCCTCCACAAATACGGGATCACCTATGCCAATCCGCCCCACTCCAGCGAGCTCTACCAGAAAATCCGCTTGCCGATGACCGTCCTCAAAGACCGGCTCGGCACCTGCTTGGACCTCGCGATCCTTTGCTGCGCATGCATGAGCGAAATCGGCCTACGCTCCATCCTTATATTGGAAAAGGGGCATGCCTATTCCGGATTCTTCCTCGACGAGAAAACGCAGTACGTGCCGCTTGAGAAAAACGTCAACGTCGTGCTGAACCAAGTCACCGGGGCCAAGAAGGACGTGGCGGTGTTCGAGACCACGACCCTTTCAAGCGACTCCAACGCTTCTTTCGCAAGCGCCCTCGAAATCGGCACATCGCACCTCAAGGAGCATCCCGCCGGATTCAAGGCCATCGACATCGACTTCTGCCACAACGGCGCCTATAAGCCGATCCCCGTGGCGAAGGAAGACGCCTCCATCGATTTCGATATCGAGCCCGCGAAGATCAGCGAAGTCGCGCTGACCTCGATCCGCGACTATCAGTTCCGTCCCATCAATTCCGGCGAGGAGCAGAACCGTTTCGTGACCTGGGAAAAGAAGCTGCTCGACCTCTCGGCCAGCAACAAATTGGTCAACTTCAAAATCGCAAAAAACAGCGCAAACTGCATCTCGATGCCGAAGCAGGACGGCAAATCCGTCTACGATTACCTGCGCTTCTCCGATAAGGGATCCTTCAAGATCCGCTTCATCCAGGGCAACGAGAAAGAGGCACTCACCGTTTCGCAGGAGTCGCTCGACGACCTCCGCAAGAGCAACGTCTTGCTCGTCGAGGGGTCCCCGACGAACCTCAAGAAGCTGATCCGCGCCTCCAACTCCTCCAAGGAAGAGACCGGAAGCCCGACCCTTTACCTTGCGCTTGGATACATTGAGAACACGAAACTCTCCATCAAGGCCCCGCTGCTCCTTTTGCCGGTGTCGATCACCAAAGACCGCTTGGGCGATGACTTCACCGCTGAGTACGATTTCGACGACCTGATGCTCAACAAAACCTTCTTCGAATACTGCAAACTTAAGACAGGGGTCGATTATTCTTCGGTTTACGGCCTTAGCGGCAACGATGAATTCCATGACATCGTCAACACCATCCGCCAGATGACGACCGACGCGATCGCGATCGACGACGAATCCTTCTTCTTCGCCAACTTCACCTTCTCCCATTACGTCATGTGGACCGATATCCACAACCGCCGCGATGAGCTGAAGGCGAACCCCGTGGTCGCGAGCTTGCTCAAGAACGAATCCGAGATCGTCAATTCCGAAGACGAGATCCCGGAGGACCTCGACCTATTGGACGATATGTCCACTTTCGCCGCGCCACTCCCCTACGACTCCACCCAGCTCCGCGCCATCGTCGAAGCCGGCAAAGGGAATTCGTTCATCCTCGACGGCCCGCCGGGCACCGGCAAGAGCCAAACGATCGTCAACATGATCGTCAATGCCTTCTACCATGGCAAAACCGTGCTCTTCATCGCCGAGAAGATGGCGGCGCTCGACGTCGTGCGCACGCGCCTCGATAAATTGGGATTAAGCCGCTTTGCCCTGGAACTCTATTCCAATAAGGCGAACAAGGCCTCGGTTTTCAATCAGCTCGGCGAATCGCTGAACACCGGCGCCCAGACTTCCGCCGGGGATTTTGAAGGCCACTGCCTCCAGATCAAGACCCGCAAGAAGGAATTGAGCCAAGAGCTTAAGAAGCTTCACCGCAAGAACGGGCTCTACTACTCCCTCTACGAAGCATTCAACAACCGCCTGCTCTCAAACGATGCGGCCGGCCTCATTTCGCTGAACGAGGAATACGCCCAGAAATACGATGGCCAGAAAGACGTCGCGATCCGCAGTGCCTTCGCCGATATCCATAGCCTCGCCGACTCGATCCCGAACTTCGATTCGAGTCTGCTTCGACTCCTCAGAATCCGCAAATTCGACTACACTGATCAAACGGATTTGCCAAAACAGTATGAAAAGCTCAGCGCCGCCCTCAAGGAATTGAAGGCCGCGTATGAGGCGTTCGGCGAGACCGCGAACGTCCCCGCCGACCCCTCGAGGAAGCTCCTTGAGCAGATCATCGAGATCTATGGCCTGGCGCTCCACGGAAATATCCGCGGCGAAGCCCTAGTCGAAACCGGCATCTTCGCAAACGATACCTTGAACGAAGAAGCGCTTAAGCTATTGCTTGAGCTCGGCGCGCTCCAGGAGAAATACGCCTCCTGCTTCAAGCCGGAAGCGTTCCTAGCCTTCAACGCCAAGGAGACGAGCGCTTTCGTTGCCTCCAACAAAGGCCTCTTCGGCAAAGGCAAAGTCAAGAAGCGCTTCGCCCAAGAGCTTGAGCCGCATCAGGTCGCGGGCGTCAAAGTCGACTTCGACAAGCAATGCGAATTCGTCGAAGCGGCCAAAGGCTTCCAGAACACCTACGAGAACGCCTCTCTGCGCGCCAAAGACCTCGCGTCCTTCTTCGGCTATGACATCCTCAAGGAAGGAAAGTTCGACGGCATCGCCGAAAAGATCCAAACCTATAAGGACACTGCAGCCCTGTTCCACCTCATCGAGACCTACGATAACGGCGAGCAGCTTCCGCAGAAGCTCATCCGCTTCATGACCATCATCGCCGGCAAAGCGCAATTCGCCGCGACGAAGCTCCAAGTCGAAGAGCTCGGAAAGAGATACGAGGACTATAAGAAAGTCGAGGCCGACATCCTCGCCATCTATCCGTTCGACGTCGAAGGGCTCTCGGCAAATGGCTTCATCGCGTTGGTCGGTTCCTTCTTGGAAGAGTGCCTCCATCCCGAAAACGCCAAGCCCATCGCCTCGGCCGCCCAGATCACTGTGCGCTGCGACGCGCTCAGGGAAAACGGATTGGACGAACTGGTCGACAAACTGCTGCGCGCCGAGATCAACGTCGACGAAATGGACGACGCCTTCGAGAACGCGCTCGACAACGCCTTCATCCGCCTCTATTTCCGCGACCCCTACTACAATCAGTTCTCCAGCGCCCTCTACGAATCCAAGATCCAGTCCTATCAAGACCTCATCCAAGAGTACAACACCCTCGCCGTCGCCGAGGTCACAGCCAAGGTGACCAAAGACTTCATCAACCCGAAGATCGACCATAAGGCCTCCACCCCAATCGGCGCTCTTCGCAAGCTCGTCGCCTCGGGAGGACGCGGCATCACCATCCGCAACGCCCTCCAGAAATATGAGGCCTATTTCCGCAGCTACTTCCCCGTCTTCCTCATGTCGCCGCTTTCCGCCGCCCAATACCTCGACGTCGATTCCAAGAAATTCGACATCATCATCTTCGACGAAGCCAGTCAGATCCCGACTTCGGAGGCGGTTGGCCCCATCGCCAGGGGCAACGCCCTCATCGTCGCGGGCGACCCGCAGCAGATGCCGCCGACCAATTACTTCTCAGTCTCGCTCAACAGCGACGACGTCGACGATGCCGGCCTAGAGGAATTCCAAGACAGCGAATCCCTGCTCGACGACTGCATCTCCATCGGCATGCCGCGCATCAGGCTCTGCTACCACTACCGCAGCAAGCACCAGTCGCTCATCGAGTTCTCCAACCAGAACTTCTATCGCGGGGACCTCTTCACCTTCCCAAGCTTCGACACGCTGACATCCCATATCTCGTTCAAAGAGATCAATGTGCCCGAAAAATCGAGCAATGCCTTGTCGAAAGAGGAGATTAATGAGGTTTTGCAGACTCTTAAGGCCCTCCTCACCTCGCCGAAAGACAAGACGAAGTCCGTCGGCATCATCGTCTTCAACATCAAGCAGCAGGCCAAGCTGCAGGACGAAATCGATCGCTTCTTCGATAAGAATAAGGATCTAGCCGCCGTCGCTAGCGCATGGGAGGACCCGCTGTTCGTCAAGAACCTCGAAAACGTCCAGGGCGACGAAAGGGATATCATCATCCTCTGCGTCGGATTCTCCAAAGGAGCCTCGGGCAAAGCCGAGATCCGCGGACCGCTCATCCTCGACAAAGGCGAGCGCCGTCTGAACGTCGCCGCAAGCCGCGCCAAGGAAAGGATGATCGTCATCTCCACGATCCGCGCCGCCGACATCGATGCCGCAAAGGCCAAGAACGCAGGCGCGCGCTATCTTAAGAACTTCCTCGCGTATGCCGAAGCCGCTTCGGCCGCCGAATTCGAGGTTGAGGAACCCGATCCGAATATCGCTTCCTTCATCCAGCGCGACCTCATGAGAAGGGGTTTCGATTCCGACCTCAACGTCGGAACAAGCGGCTTCAAAATCGACCTCGCCATCAAAAAGCCCGGATCATCGGAATATGCCCTCGGCATCGTCCTCGATGCCCAGGAAGGCAAGGAATCGATGTCCACCCGCGACCGCTTCTACGTTTCGGCCATCATGCTCGGGGCGCTCAAATGGAAGATCATCCACGTCTTCACCCTCGACTACCTCCGCTTCCCGCCGTCCACCATCGACACCATCATCGCTTCGATCGACATGACCGAATCCACGGAGGTCGAATCCTCCTTCGTCGCCCCGACCATGGTCGACGCGAATAAGGACTTCGACTACAAAATAGTGGACTACGTACGCTATAAACCGACCTTCATGCTCAATCCGGCGAAGTATGAAAGCGGACTCTACTACCCCCGCCTTGCCAACGAGATGAAGAGCATGGTCCAGATCGAATCGCCGATCGCTGCTACCCTGCTCAAGGAGAGGGTGAAAGAGCTGCTCAACAACACGTCCAAGCGCAATCTCGACGCGATCATCGAGACGCAGCTCAACTTCTTCGCCGACAGCCTCGCCAAAACCGTCGACGCCCAAAACGAAACCTTCTATTGGTTCCGCAACGGCAAAGAAGGGCAGCTTTTGCCCTATAGGCGTGGCGATCGCGACGTCTACTGCATACCGAAGGAAGAACTCGTCTTCTTGATGAACCGAATCATTGAGGCGCAGTCGAAAATCGACCGCGAAGACCTGATCAGGCTTACCGCCGGCATGGTCGGGGCGACGCTAACGAAAAAAGCCCGCGAGAAGATCGAATACTCCCTCGACTGGGCAATTAAACTGAAGCTGCTGAGACGCGGTTACGTCGAGCATTACGAATCTGAATGATTGGAATGACCTGACGAATAGGGGAACGATACGATCTTCTTCGGGCGTTTCCTCATCGGAAGGTCGCGCTTGCTCGCCCAATAATCGATAAAGCCCTTCGACGTATAAGCCGAGTTCGGGAATTCCTTCAGGAGTTCAAGGACCGGCTTTTCGTTTTTCTTCGCATAGAATTTCGCGACGAGCATCGTCATTTCGGC
The DNA here is from genome assembly GCA_024693415.1 of Bacilli bacterium. Next base: position 37,844 of record JAILKX010000038.1, on the reverse strand, counting down.
GTCATCGACGGAACGATGCTCGCGGAAGGGCTGCTTCTCCTCGGTCGGAATCCACTCCTGATACGCTTTCTCAAGGCTGATGGACCCTTCCTCGGTAGAGACCCACTTCTGCACGTCGAAGCAATCGTAGTTCGCTTGCTCGAGGCCATAGGAATCGAAATCCGTCGCCAAGAAAGAGACGTCGTTATCGATGGCGAATCCGCCGACAAGGGTCTCGGGATCCTCCAATAGGTCGCGGATCTTCTTTTCGTAATAGGCGATCTTCGGGGAATTGAAGTAATCCTTTTCGGAATACGCGAGGACAAGGTCGGAACCGCCTCCCCTGCCGCGGAGCATGAAGCGGTCATCGGGATTGATCATGAGGAAGACGCGCTCAAGCACGTTGAATTCCATGTCGGTGATGACGGCGCCGAATTCGCAAACCTTGCCAATATCGTCGAAGCAATTCGCGCATTCAAGATCGAAGAACAGCATCTTCTTGATCCCCCTTTTGCTTGAATTCGCATACACGTCCTCAATGTTTTTGTCAAAACGCCTCTTTTGGTAGATGGCGTTGAGGCAACCGTGGGTATAGAAAGAAGCATCCGCCATCGGACGCATATTCAGCTCATCCAGGCTCTTTCCGAAATACGAAAGACCCTCTTTGAGCATATAGCAGAGGGAGACGGCCTGCTCTTCGGCGGATTCCATCTTCAATCTTGGGTTGTCGCCGCCAAAAAGCGCCCGCAAGGTTTCCTCAAAGGACCAATCGCGGTTGGATCCGCTCATATCGAACAAGATGAAATGGACGTCATAGCAAAGGAAATCCGGCACCTGCTTCTTGGCTTTCCTATAAAGGTCCTCCAATGACCAGGCGAAATCAATTCCGTCGAAAACGAAGCACGTAATCCCCTCTTTTGATACCAGTTCAATGAAATCCTGGCATGTCGGGTCTGAAAAAAGGCCGCTAGAAACAACGGTCAGATTGTCTTCTGCCAAACAATAGGCCAGTTGGTTGCCTTTAAGATTTAGAAACGCTCGCATAGAGTTTCCTTTCGAAATTAAGGAACTTCTTGCGATCCATATAGCAGATGCGGGCTGCGGCGTGTTTGCCGGTGAACAAAGCTACCGGCAAGCCTCCCGGAGGCATGAGCCATTGTCCGCACATGACGAAGTTCTTGAGGCCTTTGATAACGCCGCTGCCCATCAGGCCGTGGCTTCTCGAGGTGATGATGAAGGACATGTATGAGCCGTGATAGCTGTTCACGTAACGCTCATAAGTTAGCGGGGTGGTCACGTCGATCAAATCCAAATCGGACGGATCGATGCCGTATGCTTTGGCAACATGCTGCGCAAACACTTCGCCGGCATTCTTCTTGAATGCCAAATAGTCGGCGCGGTTGAGGCCTTTCAGATAGCGGTATGCGCCATCGTCCACCTGGAGCAGGACGTTGATGCTCGTCCACTCCTTGTTAAGCGTCTTATCGAAGGAATGGTTTCTGATGGAGCAAACCGAGATCGCGTTGGTTCCGGCGACGAAAGGCTTATCCATCCTGTAGCAGATCATCTTCGGCACATTGTCGACGTTCTTTTTGGTGCGATAGCAGACGAGCATGCAGGCATTGATAGGATAATCCGACAGGTTATCGAAACGGTCTTTGAAGAAGCGGTCATGGTATTTCCCTTCCAAAAGAACATTCAGGGTGTGGTATGCGTCGCAGCTCGAAATGACGTAATCGGAATAGATCGTCTTGCCGTCTTTCAGCAAAACGCCTTTGGCCGTATTGTCTTCGATGATGATCTTCTCAACGCCATTGCCCAGGACCAAATTGCCGCCTTTGTCCAAGAATCTGCGGCGGACGCGATCGGCGATGGCCTTTGAGCCGCCTTCGATCATCCCCGCATCATGGAGCGAGAGGGCCTGCATGACATAAAAGAACGAATGGATATTGTAGTCAGCACCCAAGATATTGTTGAAGACATAGCGCAGGATCGGCGATTTGAATTTCATCGCGTATTTGACGGATGAGGTATGCTTGGCAATCGCGAATTGGAAAGCCATCGGAAGCATCCCGATTCCGAAATGGGTCAATTCGAAGAAGTTCATCTTATCGAGAGGCTTCTTGACGGGGATCTTCACATGACGGTAGGCTTTCACGGCTCTGATGAAGCTGTTGATCTGCCTCTTGTCCTCAGGGGCAACGCGGAGGAACTCCTCTTTGAGCTTATCCAGGTCCGCGTAGATCGTGACGATTTCATCGCCATAATAGAACTTCGTGAAATATTCGGTGTCGTGGATGGCGGTATTGTCATCGATCGCGCCAATATGGCGCCACAAAGGGTTCAATTGGGATTTCGGATTGGTTCCGACGATCCAATGGGCGCAGCCATCGATGAACGTTTCTTTTCTAACCCAGCCAGTGCACTGTCCACCGGCGATGATGTGCTTTTCAACAATCGTCACGTCGTAACCGTTGTCCAAAGCATAGATACCGGCAGTCATCCCCGATATCCCAGCCCCCACTATGACGATTTTCTTACATAATTTCATAGGTAGAGATTATAACATAAAAACGGCCATCAATGATGGTCGTTTGCATATGCGTGCAAAATAAGTCAGCGATATGGATTGACTTTTTCGAAGACCGCATCGACGATTGGGCCACATTGCCTGAATTCGCGGCCTAAGCCGGGCAATAGCTCGACTTGATCCGTTTTGCTGGGTTTCTTGGCGATGCAGGCGGCGAGGAAAGCGTCTTCGTCCACCACCACTTCGACTTTGTTTTTCTTCTCAAAGGCGCGAAGGGCGCGGATGATTTCAACGCCGACATAGCGGAGGAACGCACGCTTCGCTTCTTCTTTGCTGAGCGGTTTGATCGTGACGATATTGTCTTCCGGCTTCTGCTCATCGTAGAAATGAAGGTGGAGCGCGCGGACGGCGATCTTGGTGCCCTCATCATTCTTTCCGGGCGCCACTTCCTTAATGACCGCTTCGGTCAGATAGCGCGGACCCACGATCCGTCTGATCTTATAGGAAAGCCCAGCGATGGTTCCATACACCGGCGGCATCTTGGTGCTGACCTGCTTCGGAGGAGCGACTTTGTTCCCTGTATGGGGGTCAAGCATCTCATTGATTTTGCTCATTGGCGTTCCGCAATGAGGGCAAGTGCTGGAACGATTGGAGATCTTCCTTTTGCACACCGGACAGAATATCAACGCCATAAACAAACCCTCCTCGGAACTATCGGAAAGCTATTATTGCTTCCCCTTATTATTTTAATTTTATTGATTATCCGAATAATTGCCACTCAAAAAACGGAAAAAAAGTATTTTTCTTCGCAAAAATCCAACAGAAAAGCTTCTCTCGCGCACGCGCGCGTAACTATATTAATAAAGGCCGCTGAATTATAAGGATGCAAAAAAAGAAACGCCCCACATTGCTGTGGGGTGCCCTCGGGTACTGTTGTTTTACGTCAGAAGTCTCCAATCCGACGAGGTGCGTACTTCTTTGCGGTCTACCGCGTGTAAGTTCCTGCATCAGGCACTCCAGGAGGTTATCCTCTTGGATTCCGAGCCGATCGACCTGCGCTCTATTACGCACGCCTCTTCCTCGAAGATTTTTTGTTTCCCAGTTCACTGAGCGGAAGATTTCTTATCTTCCTTTGCCCTCCCTTCGTTGCCGTCGGGAGCACCTTGCCGGTCCGCCCATCACCCCATCCTCAATGGAATCACGGTCGCGAATCAGCAGCATCCTTTTTGAGGGAACTACCCTCACTGGGGACTACTTGCCAGCCCCGCCTAAGCGGGTTCCCCGAGTCCCTCACCTCCTCGCGGAGAAGGGATGAACGAGGTCTGAGAGGCATTTCCAGCGGTCTACCGCACGCCGAGCCTCTTTCGGGCACCTTAGGTTTATGGATTCGCCTAAGTTCTCAAGCGGGTGACCATCAGTTATCTGACGGCCCTTTCGTTTGACATCCCTCTTTTACCAGTTTCACTTTGGGAGGGGATGTTTCCCGGCCCTTACCTCACGTTGCCGTGCCTTCGGGGCTATCCCGGAAGCCCTGCCCTTTTTACGGGGTGGTCGCTCTCGAGAAGGGAACTGTTTCTGGTCTACCAGACGCTATTCCCTTGCGCTCTAGGTTCTCTCTATCGCTAGCCAGGCCTAGATCTTCGCGATTCGCCTTGCGGCCCTCGCGAACCCGCTTTTGATTTTCTGGTTCTACCAGATGCCAGGTAGGTATCCTGACCCCGTGGCCTTCGGCTTACGCCTCGGCCCGGTCTCCCCTGTACCGCGATGGATTTCTCCAAACCCGTTGTCCTTGGGGAACTGCTTCCGCTGCGATTCATCGTGCGGGGAAGCTTTCCGCGGGAAGGATCGCTCCTTCCTCTCTGATGCCTTTCGTTCCTCATCGCAAGGACTTACTCCGACATCACCCTTCGTTCTTGGCGTTCACGCCCCGAGGGAGGATTCCTCGTTTGACCCCATGGTTGCCTTTAGGGGCCATCGACGATTTTTCCGGCTGCGGCTCGCGCCTCAGCTTTACTCATCGCCAAGCGCTCTTTTGGGTTTACCCTCGATAGCGTTTCGCTTGAGGCACGTTTTTGAGGACCGTGCTCCCAATCGCGAGGCTTCCTCCTACTTTCGCAGGTACCTCGCACCATTCTTTTCCAAGCCACCTTGCCGCCAGAATGTTCGGCGGGCCTCCTCTTCCCCAGCGGGAAGGTTTGCTAGGAGATTCGTCTTCGTCCCACACAGGAACGCTTCCTCTTCTCCTGCCCCATTTTTCTGGTCTACCAGGCGGGAGGGGAATTTCCCGCGGCGATGCACCCAATAGATGGTACTCGCCTTTCGACCAAGCCCGTATCGCACTAGGTGGCGGTATCCTGATCGAGCACCCTATCTGTCGTCACCATGTGACGCCCGGCGGGTTGCTTTCCTTTACCTCATCCGGAAACTTTTGGTTTCCTTCGAGCCACGCCATCGAGGAACTCTTGCGAGCCCCGCTTCCTGCGTGGTCCATTACTTTACTACATTTTAGAACCTTGTCAACACCTTTTTTAAAAAATTTTTCAAAAAGTTTTTCTATATGTACGTGCGCGCGTTTTCCATATTAAACCAAAGATTCTGTCGGTATTTTTCTCTAAAAAAATTTTTCAAAAAAAATATTTTTCAAAAATAATTTAAAAAATCTTTGGCGAATTATTTTCAAAAAATTTGTAACAAAAAAGGGTCCCGCGATGCAGGACCACTTTGATCAGAAACTCTATTAGCGGCGTTCGGCAACGACTTCGATCTCTTCGCCGGACGGGGACTCGACGAAGCAAAGAGGACCGGTCAAACCCATCCTCACCATTCCGAGGATCATCTTGAAGTCGATGTTCTTAAGGAATTTGGAGGTCGCGATTGCGGAGTCCGGTTTCGCCTTGGTGAAATTCAGGATAGCGGAGATTGGGAAGCTCACGGTAACAGTATCCCCATTCTTCTTATGGGCGATGACACGGATCGCGGTTTCTTTGAGTTCGTCTTTGGTGGCTTTCTTACCGTTGTATTCAGGGATCGGAAGAAGGTCTTCAACAACCTCTTCTTCGACTTCCTCGACAGGGTTCATGATTTCTTCGTTTTCCATTGTGACTACCTTTTAATAAAAAATGCTTTTTTTCGGAACATCGATATTATACAAATTGCGCGCGACGCGTACTAGAAAAATTAATCACTATTTAGCATCTGATGATACAATTTTTCACATGAACATCGTTATTCTTCCCGATTCGTTCAAAGGAAGCATCGACAGCAAGGACATCGGCGAATATCTGACAGCTTTGTTTTCGGCTTCTCTCCCCAATGCAACGGTCCGTGCTTTCCCTGTTTCAGATGGCGGAGAAGGCTTCCTCGATATGGTTGAAGCAACAAACGGCGGGCATAGGATTTCATTCCCGATCTTTAACGCGACAATGTCGAAGAATATCGATGGCGTGTTACTTTTGAAAGATGACCAGGCATACATAGAATCCGCGGTTGCCTGCGGTCACCACCAGATTGAAGATGGCGCTAACGCATTGAACTCTTCCTCTTTCGCGCTGGGGCAATGCATCAATAAATCAATCGAGTGCGGCGCGAAACGAATCAGCATTGGATTAGGCGGCGTGATCACGCACGACCTAGGGTGCGGAGCGTTGGCGTGCCTGGGGGCCCATTTTTACGATAAGGAAAATATAGAATTCATACCAAATGGCGGCTCATTAATTCGAGTTTATTCGATTAGGTTTCCTAAATTAAAAGATGATGTAATTTTTACTATCTATTCTGATGTGAAAAATGTGCTTTTTGGACCTCGTGGAGCGGCGCATGTTTTCGCAAAACAAAAGGGTGTGTCTGATAGAAACATCGATATTTTGGAGCAAGGATCTATTCATATTGCCGACCTATTTTCTAGGATATTGAAACGCGACTTTAGCAACGTCCCCGGGTCTGGCGCAGCGGGTGGGTTAGGCTTTATGGCCGCCGGATGCCTAAACGCCCAGATATTGAGCGGAGCCGATTTCGCCATATCCTCGCCCACCGTCAGCAAGGCGCTGCTCGAAGCGGATATCATCGTTACCGGCGAAGGGAGAATCGACGACCAAAGCCATGACGGAAAAATCGTTGGCTGCCTTTCCGATTTCTCTCTGCGCCACAGCAAACGCCTTATCGCGATTGGCGGTTGCATAGAAAAACACCCCGAAGCCATTTTGCCTGGGGTGTCGGACTTCGTCGATTTGTCAAAGCTTGAGGGTTCTGACTATTCGATGGCCCATCCAAAAGAAGCTTTAAGCAGAGCGCTCCGCCCCTTATTGGATAACCTCGCGGGAGACGGTTCGCATTAACGAAACCAAAGTAAGTTTGATTTTCTTTTGATCGATGTTGAATAGGCGTGCGACATTGCGCGCATAGTTTTTCAGCTGGTCGTCGTATTCAGGGTCTTCTATATGGGAAGTCTTGTAGTCAACGATCTCATAAGCGCCATCCCTGACGACCAAAAGGTCGATGTATCCGTTGGAATTCAGCTCTGGATCAAAGTAACCGTATTCCTTGTATATCAGCGCGTTTTCCAAACCTTGGAAGCAGGGCATAGACAAAGCTTTATCTATAAGCTCGCGGTCGGATTCGTTCTTGATGAACGACGTGTCTTTGACGGCTAGGTCAACGATCTCCATGTAACGATGGAGCAGCTCGCCGCGCTCTAAGATAGGACGAATTGCCTCTTCGTCCTCCGGTGATAATCCCTTTGAGGCTTTCTTGGCTTCGATGACCGGGAAATCGAATTTGGTATCGTCGACAAGCACTTTGCGCAAAGAAATCGTTGATCCAGTTTTTGTTTTATCCACTTTGAAATAGTCGAAAGCATAGTGCTTATCTTCGTATTCCGCCGACCTATATGACTTCTCATAGATCTTCTTATAGCCATCGAAGGCATATGCGAGTGAACCAAGGACGGCCTTCGCCAACTTTTTGATTGTATTGCCCGGCTCATCGGCCTTGATTTCGTCTTTGGTGAGTTTCAACCCAAAGAAAGAAAGGGAACGGCCGACCAAAGCCTTGTAAATCTCTCGCAGGTCATCTTCGGAGAACGACTTCTTGTTTTCGACGCCAACCTCATCCTCTTCTTCAGGATCGGCATCCACCGGTTGCAAATCGGAAAGGTAAGCGTTGAGCTCATTCAGATTGCCGACGTTGGGATTGCCGAAATAATAATGCGAGGCGAACCTGGCAAGGAGATCGTCATCCACCCCTTGCTCGAGCTGTTCCAGATAGTGGAGGCACGCTGCGGAATCGATCCCTTCCTTGCATTTGGAGATTTTGGCGTTGAGGGCATCGGTGAAATACCGGCGGCAAATAAGGGAGTGCATCTCCGCGTTCTCTTGGTTCTGAAGCAACGGCATTTCAAAGGAAGGAAGGCTGGATTTGATAAGGCACATTTCCTCATAATTCGACAGCGCTGCATCTCCAATTGCCGTGGATTTGCAAATTTTTTCAGCAAAATCAGGGTCTATGACCTCATAGAATGGGACGCAATCCATCATCGCGAAAAGGTCCTCATCATAATGAAGATCATCACCCACCAAATAAACGGCGTTTTCGGCCCTCGTGAGTGCGACGTAGAACAAGCGCACATGCTCATCGAGCTCTACCTGGGCCAAATTGGAATTCCTGTACGCCAGATACGGCAAGGTATAGATGCTCTTGGTCGGGATCAGCACTTGGCCTTCCTGAAGTTCGATGGAATAATCGGGGAGCAAGATGCCATACCTTTCGGATATATCGATATCGGCCTTGCCCTGATTCCCGCCCTTCGACATGCGGTTTACCGATTCAGGCATGTACACGATCTTCTGTTCCAAGCCCTTTGAGGCATGGATCGACATCATGCTGACCGCGTTTTCGCTGCGCGATACCGCATCCGCCTTGATATCGAGGTCGTATTTGCTGATGTCGCGGAAAAGCTTGGCGAATTCGCGGATGCCTTCCCCCATATTCGAAAGAGACAAAGCCAATGCGTGAAGCGAATCGATCTTGCTGATGGAGTCTTGAACGTTTCCGATGCGGTAGAGTTCGGACACGACATGGAATTCATCGACCATCGCCAGGAATATCTCTTCGAATTGAGAATCCTTATATTTTTCGGCGAAGCCTTCGATCCGTTTCATCAGCGGATCCTCGGACAGGGCCGCATCATCGAAGCAAAGCGCGAATATCGTGCTGTCGTCATAGTGGTAGGCATAGCTTCTCGCGATGGAGGCGAACAGATGCTTCACGTCAGCGAAGTCGCCATTCATTTTGGCGTTGATGAGCCCCGAAAGGGACTGCATAAGAATCACCGGATTGATATCGCGAAGCGAGGTGCTGATTTCATTGTTGAGGGGTATGCCTTCTTCCTGGAACCGCTTTTGGTAATAATCGAATTGGGCTTTCTTGCGCATCAGGATGACGAAATCGCCATACTTGCAAGGGCGAACCCCTCTGCAGGCGCGGTCATACACCAAATGCCCTTCGGCGACTTTTTTCTTAATGTCCTCAATGATTGCGGTCGCTTCCCATTCCTTGCAGGCGACCCCGTCATTGTTTTTCTCCGAAACGGAATGGATTCGGTAGATTCCGGCGTTGTCGAACGGCTTAGAATAGAGGTCGACTTCTTTGTCATAGCGGAGCTGTTCGGCCGGGTCGGTGAAATCGATGCCGCCATGGTCTTCCCGCATATATTCGCGGAAGATGTAATTGATGTCGCTCAGGAGTTTGGGGCAAGAGCGATAGTTCGTGTTCATCGGGATGACGATATGGCCTTCGCCGGTCGCATATTCCATCTGCCTTTTGCGGAACAGCGCGACGTTGGAATTGCGGAATGCGTAAATCGATTGTTTGGCGTCGCCCACGAAGAAAAGGTGGGCCCTCGTGCCGTCGTCGCGGACTTTTGACAAGGCATCGATGAACTGCTCCTGGAAGTCATTAGTGTCCTGATATTCATCGACCATGATGAAATTGAAGCGACCCCTGATCGATTTAGCGGTATCTTCGTATCGCGGATCCGTCAACAAGGAGAGCGCCATCGTCGAGATATCGGAGAAGGTGAAGCTATTGGTGGACCGCTTGTAATCCCAAACGCGCCTATTGAGTTCGCCCACCAATTCAAGCAGCAAGGCGATATCGTCCTTGAACGCAGTCGCGGAGGCGAAGGCATTCTCGGACGGGATGGCTTTCAGATAGCTGAGCAGATTCGCTTTGGTCGCGAAAAGTAGACGAATGCGCTTAAACGGTTCCCTGAATGGTTCTTCCTCTCCTTTCTTCTTCCCTTTCCTCGCGAAGAAGTCAGGGTTATCGTCGACGAAGGAATTGCATCTTGCTATGAAATCCGCGCCGCGAAAATCGAATAGCGGCAATATCGCGGCGACGAGGGAGTTTGTCTCATCGTCTTCGAACACCATATCCGCGATCGGGAGATTGAAGGCAACCGAATCCTCGTACGCGCTTCGGGCTTCCGCCATCGACATCGGTCCATCGTCGGCAAAGCAGCGATGACGCTCGATGAAATAAGCGTCCCTTATAGCCGATTTGATATCGCGCTTGGCGCGCTGCTCAAACTCGGAAAGAATGAGGTCGCAAAGGCCTTGCCCAAAATAGGTCTCATCGTATTTCTCGACGAAATCCTTCCGCTTGTTCGGGGTTAATTTGCTGAGGAAGGCATCGATGGCGAGGATGTCCTTCTTAAGGTTTGCATCATCGCGGAAATCCAGCTTCTTCAAGGTCTTAAGCACCCTTGGCTTCTGAATCGGATCCCGGTAATACTCCTCGAGTATTTCGTCCAGCAAAGACAGCTTTTTGGCTCCAAGCACGGATTCATCGGCCAAACTTATGCCGCTGGAAATGCCGAGTACGCCGGCGTTTGTGGAGACGAGATACTGCGAGAATGAGTCGAACGTCTGAACATGCGCCGAAAGCATTTCCTGCGCCTTTTTATTGCCGCCGAACGCTTTGACGATCCGCTCCTTCATTTCATGGGCGGCATTATTGGTGAAGGTGAGCACCAAAAGCTCGCTAGGCTTGATGGCGCCGCCATCGACCAAGCGGAAAACCTTTTGGGTCAGCGTCTTGGTTTTCCCAGAGCCCGCGCCAGCCGTGATGATGACATCGATGTCGGGGGAGGTTTCGATGGCCAGGGATTGTTCTTTATTGAATCCTTTGATCATGCTTCCTCCTCCTTTTTCGTGAATTTTCGCTTTGCCGCCGAATAGTATTCTTTCGAATCCTTGGAAAGGACGCGATAGCATACGTCGCTATACGGGCAGTTGCCGCAGACGGACATGCCTTGCTTGGCGGTCAGATCGTAGATCGTCGGCTCGATCGGGAATTCGCCGGCCTCAATCTTCTTGATGGTGTCTACCAGCGCTTGCTGCGCATCCTTCACCAAATCATTCATCGTGTATTTGATTTCGTTGTCTTTGAGGATGGAGTCGTTGTCCAAATCCGCGAAAGAGCATTTGAAATTCGCGTACTGACCAGTGGATTTCACCCCATCTTTGCCTAGCGCCGTGTCGTCGAAGGAAGAAACATAATCCGCGCTAGAGCACAAAGCGCCCTCGATGCGGGTGCCAAGCCTCAGATTGCCCTCTGAGAATTCGCCGCCTTTCACGAAGGCCTGCTTCGGCGTTTTGAAATAGATATGCTGAATCCCGAACCCGCCGAAGGACGCGCCGTCGGTGATGGCGATGTTATCGGGTTGGGTAAGGGCCCAATAATAGATCGGGAGCTGCGTCGATTTACCGAGGAAAACCTCATATGGGTTAAAGCATTCGGCCCCCGTTTTGTAGTCGATGATGGTGTAATAATCCCTCTCTTTTCCCCGGGTCCAGACGATTTTATCGATGCGTCCGGCGAAGCGGTATGAATTGCCCGCGTCATCGGTCAGGGTAAAGTGAACCTCCTGCTCGGCATCGAGTCGATGATCGATCAGGTTTGCGTGATCGACCCAGCCCCTAAGGATCGGGGCGATATGCCCGAGCCAATATTTGGCGAGGCTCAGAAGCACATCATAGCGATCGGTATAGGGCGCCTTTTTGCCTTTGAGGTACTTCTTGAATTCCTCTTCGGCCTTCGCCATCGAGGCATCGAAATCGAAATCCGCGTGATACATGTCCTCAAATAGCTTGTGGGCGGCCGTGCCAAAGGCGCGCAGGTAATAATCCCCGTCCTCTTGTTCCGGGATCATGACGCCCATCAGGAATCTGAACGGGCAACTGATGTATTGCTCGAGTTTGGTGACCGACCAATTCCGATCTTTCGGGAATAGCGGCGCGCCGATGCCCTTGAAGGAGCGGTCATATGACATGATATTGCCGATTGGGGCATGGATGAAACGGCGGTCCAGATCATCGGCTTGGAAAAGCAGAGCCGCCTGAGTCGTATATACGCCGCTTGGGTTCTCGTTGATCAATTGGACTTTCTTCTCGTCCCATCCGAGTTCGGAAATGAGCTGAGAATTGTAAATTGAGTCCTGAAGATGCTCCTTCACGCGGGACAAAAAAGGGAAATCCGTGAGGGACAGGTAGTCGATTTTGAGGCGTTTGTCCATTTCGGTGAGGATGTAGCTTGGGTTTGCGCCGATCTCGACGATGCGCGCATCGGGGTAGACGTTTTTGTCGTCGAACTCACGGTAGAAGTCCCCAAATTGGAAATCCGTGATATAGGTTAAGCGGCCGGGGACGATGCTGAAGTCGGTCACGATGGCGATTCCTCGTTTCTCCACATCTTCTTTCACGCCGGAGGATGAAAGGATCTCCAACAGGCTGGCGTAGGCAAAATCGAAGTCAAGCTCTTTCAAGCCGTAATGATCGATGATCGTCTTGAGTTCCTGAAGTTCCAGATCGCCTTCGCCTTCCGGCAAAGCGAACGATTCCGCTTCGAATATCCCTTTGACCCCTGCCTTGATGGCGGGATAGGAAAGCAATTTCCTCCTGCTGTCCTTGTAATAGGGCAATCCGAAGAGGGAAGCGATCAATTTGATGTAGAAGAAGTCGGATTCGTCTTTGGCGTGAACCGCGATGTTCCCGATGAGCGATGGGGCTTCCTTGATACGCTTCCTGATGTCGGAAAACACATACATGTATTGCGTGAATTTGTTCGGGAAAAGGAAAACTGGCGGCATCTTGGACATATCCCTCGGCCCCAAATCCCCGAAAATATCGTCTGAGGTCTTGTAGCTGATGCCGTTCCTCTCAAGGTATCCTTTGAGCTCTTCGTCCTTATCGAGCCGGAAAAGCACGATGTCCATCGAATTGATTTCCGCCTTCCCAAGCGGATCGTGAAATAGATATCCGCCCCGCTCAAGCTCCTCTTCCAATTCATCGAGGAAGCGGTCGGCACCTGGCTTCCTGACGCGGAGGATGTTGAGGAACTTCTTCGCCCGATTGTAGGAGATGCCCTTTTTCATCAATAGGGGCACGGCGTCCTTCATGAACGAATAGGACGCTAGATCGAGTAGTCCAGCCTTATCGATCAGCTTGAAATTCAGAGCCGGGTTTTTCTCTTTCGCGCGATAGAGCAAAGGAAAATACTCCCTACGGGAGATGATAAGCATTTTCCTTTTTCCGTTGGCGAATTCCATCTCGGCATTATTATATTACGCGGGAGGGCGGATAAGTGAACGTCCGCGCGAAATAAGTTATGAAAAAGACCATATATCTTGCTGGAGGTTGCTTCTGGGGGGTCGAGGAATACTTTTCCCGCCTAAAGGGTACCATTTCCACCGAAGTCGGCTACGCCAACGGCTCCACCGCCAATCCCGCCTACGAGGATCTCAAAGCCGGCAAGGCGGATCACGCCGAAACGCTCAAGCTCGTCTACGATGACGAGGTCCTGCCCCTACAGAGGATCATCGAGCACTACCTGCGCTTCGTCGACCCATTCAGCGTCGACAGGCAGGGTCACGACGTCGGCCATCAATACCGCACAGGCATCTTCTCCGACGACGAAAGCGACCTAAAAAAAGCCAGCGAAATATTGCTGGCGAAAGTTGGCCCAAAGCACAAAATCGATGTCACGCCCCTCACCAATTTCTATTCCGCCGAGGAATACCACCAGGATTACCTAAAGAAAAATCCACACGGATATTGCCATGTGGATCTTTCGCTCATTAAGCCTTCTGAGGCGAAATGATCATTCGGTTCTAAGCGCGACGACCGGGTCTTTCGAAGCGGCGCTGGACGCAGGGACAAGTCCCGAGATCGCGGTCAGCAATATTGAGACGATGATGATCATCACCGCGGTCAGCGGCGCCAAGTCAGCGATCATCGAAATGCCGAACAATGCTTTGATGATGACGTTCAAGATCACCTCGAGCACATAGGTGACGGCCACGCCGAATAAGCCCGAAGCGAATCCGATGATGCCCGTTTCGGCATTGAACAAGGCCGAAACGTCCCTTTTCCGGCCGCCCATCGCACGGATGACGCCGATTTCCTTGATGCGCTCCATGACGGAGACGTATGTGATGACGGCGATCATGACGACGGAGACGACGAGGGAGAGCGAGGTGAAGACGATCAAGGACGTCGTGACGATATCGATCATCGAATTGACGATCATGAGAATGACGGTGAGGTTATCCGTGTAATTGATTTCCTCCCTGTCGGCTTTGGCGATGGATTTGTCATTGACCACAACCGGTCCATCGCCATTCCAATCGTCAAGATAGGCCGTGACCTTATCTTTGGCGTCGAAGCTCTTCGGGTAGATGGAAATCGAATTCGGCAAGGCTGCGCCTCCCGCTTGCCTAAGCGAATATGAAGCCACGTCCAGCGAGGAACTGCCTCCGAAGAAGCCCGACATCAGGGATTGCAGGCCTCCGGCTTTGGAACCGAACGGGACCACTGCCGAGTATTCGTTGCCCTGATAGACGATATTGACGTCGTAGGTGATGCCCGAGACGATCGGGAGGGTTGACCCCGGCTGGTAGATGACCTGAGAGGAGATGGTTTGCTCTTCGGCCGTGGTCAGGTATTCATACATCTCCGAGACCATGTTGTCGGCGATGAAACGGCGTGTGAAATCGGTCGTGTAATAGATTCCGTCGTTCAGACAGCCGTAATTGACGCCCTCTTTCGGCCTAAGGATTCCGGTGATCTTCATCTTCAGCCCCTCGCCCCACTTGTCGCGGGCGATGGAGGTATATTCGAACGGGCGGGAGGTGAACGACGTCTTGGTGAAGACGGTGTCATCGGGATAATAATGGAATTCCTTGTTCAGGATATCGGCGATCTCGATGGATTGCTGACCTTGCCATCTCTCATCGTCATAGTACTGCTCGTCCTCGATGAACTTGTAGATGGCGTTGAGGAAGTTCGCCTGGGAATAGAACCCTAACCCGGCGAGGGTGAAATCGTTCATGGTGCCGTTGGAATTCAGGACCAAAAGCATCTCGCTTTCGCCTTCGGGATAGGTTCCCTCGACGATGTCGTATTGCGAAAGTATGTATTCCTTCGAGTCCATGAGCTGGGTGAAGGTGCCGGCGTAGTTCTCGATCTGCGAAGCATAGGACGCGTAATCCGTCTGCTTCACGATCTGACCGCACACGTTCACGAGCGCCGACAGCGAGTAATTGACGTCGATTTCGGTCTGTTTCCCGTTGTCGTCGAGCGCATCGACCGTGACGGTGGTGTAGACGTTGTTCTTCGGGGCGATGCCATAGGATTTGTTGATCGCCGAAATGTACTCGTCGGGAATGCCGTCGAGGAAGCTCATGTAGTCCTCGGTGATGACGTTGGAGATCAGGGAGCTTGCGCTGAGATCGGCCTGCTCAATCAGCGATTTGATGATGAATTCGACGTCGATTTTTCCATCATGCACGCCTTCGACGACGGTTTGGGACGCGGTGACGCTGCTCATCGATTCGATGATGCTCGCGATATCGAACGCGCTTTCGCTGACTTTGACTGGGTTGCCGGAAATCAGGTCCTCCTGCGTTGAATTGATGTATCCGCGCACGCCATTGCTCACGGCGAGGACGGCCGAGGTGCCGACGATGCCGATGCTTGAGGCGATGATGACGAGCGCGGTCCTCTTGCGCTTTGAGAATAGGTTCATGGCCGAGAGGCGGAACGCGGTCATAAGCGACATCTTCGCCTTCTTGTTCTCCTCTTTGACGGGCAGGCTTTGGACCTCTTTCAATTCATCCTCATCGGCGAACGGATTGGAGTCGTCTATGACCTCGCCGTCATGCAATTTGATGATACGGGTCGCGTATTTTTCCGCCAGATCAGGGTTATGGGTGACCATGATGACCAACCTGTCGCGGGCGATTTCCTTGATGAGGTCCATGATCTGGACGCTCGTGACGGAGTCGAGGGCGCCGGTCGGCTCATCGGCCAAAAGAATGGACGGTTCATTGACCAAAGCGCGGGCGATGGCGACCCTTTGGCACTGTCCGCCGGAAAGCTGGTTCGGCATCTTTTTGTACAGCCCTTTGAGACCCACATTATCGAGGGCGCGCTTCGCCCTTTCCTCGCGCTCATGTTTGCTGACCCCGCCGATCGTCAGGGCGAGGGCGACGTTCTGGAGGATGTTCTGATGGGGGATGAGGTTATACGACTGGAAGACGAAGCCGATCTCATGGTTGCGGTAAACATCCCAATCGTGGCTCTTGAATTCCTTGGTGGACCGCCCGGCGATGACGAGGTCGCCGGTCGTGTAATGGTCGAGGCCGCCGACGATGTTGAGCAAGGTGGTCTTGCCGCAGCCGGATGGGCCCAGAACGCAGACGAACTCGCCTTTGCGGAAATTGATCGATACGCCTTTCAAAGCGTGGACTTGATTGTCGGCGGTTTTATAAACTTTGGTGATATTGTCTAACTTAAGCATTGTTTTCCGCTCCTCCCTGCGCGCACTCTTCCCGGAGATACTCCTTTGTGAGTTCCATGATCTTCAATAGGTTCTCGAAATTCTCTTCCCCGATCCTCTTGCGGTAATCGGCGATGAACCGAAGCCACATCTTGCATCCGTTCTGGAAGAACTCCTCCCCCTCTTCGGTAACCTCGACGTAGCAGATCCGCTTGTCGCATGGGTCGTTGCTTCGCTTGATATACCCTTCTTCCTCCAGCCTTTTGGCAAGATTGGAGCATCGCGGCAAAGAAATGCCGAGGATCGAAGAAAGCTGCCCCAACGTGGCTTGCCCGCCCCGGCTCCTGGCGGCCCACACGAAGGGGAACATGCCTTTCCCAACCCTTGGGAGGCTTTGGCCGATCAAATTGACGGTCGCTGCCATCGAGGCTAGCAATTGCAGATCATCCATAAAAACTTAACCCTAAAAACTTTCTAGCGTTAAGTATAGTATTTGATGCGGTGGATTCAACCGCAATGCTCGCAACTTTTCATGAAAACGCTTACAGCAAAAAACCATCGGTCATTGAGCGTTGTGGGAACTCGGATTAGAATTGTGGCTATGAACCAAGAAATCATTGCCAGGATCCGCAAATTCGTCGCCGACCGCGACTGGGACCAATTCCACACCGGGAGCAATCTCGCCAAATCCATCGTCATCGAGGCGGCGGAACTGCTCGAAGTCTTCCAATGGTCGGAAAAGGAAAGAAGCGTAGAGAAAGTGGAGGAGGAATTGGCCGATGTCCTCACCTACTGCTATATGCTCGCCGACAAATACGGCATCGACGTCGATAAGATCGTCATGGACAAGATGGCGAAAAACGAGGAAAAGTATCCGCCGGACCTTTGCCGCGGCTCTTCTAAAAAATACAACGAAATCAAATCGAAATAGGGATCAAGCCAAGACGCCGGTCATCCTGAGGACCATGAAGACGACGTTGGCGATGCCGACCAAGACGGCGAAGGAGAACACGCCGAACTTCCAGAAATTCTTTTTCTCGCGGAAGGCGATGGAAGGGAAGATCAGCAAGGACCAGCCGCAAACCATCAGCGCATAGGCCCATCCTTTGATGATCTCAAGGGTATCCGGAAGGATGAAATAAACAAGGGATACGCCAAAAGCGATGATCGAGAATAGCGTCAGCACGCGCCTCGCGTTCTGCGATCCGCGCTCATCGAAGCCATAGCGCTTCCCGATGAAGAAGATGAACGGGAATAGGAAGAGGAACAGCGGCGCGGCGATGCCGAAATCGGTCAGGTATTGGCTCAAATCATAGAGATAGCACAGATAGAACCCGGCCGCGGCAAGGGCGAGAGGCACGATCAGCGCGAGCAGCACATAGAAGAACATGAAGCCGACCGACCAGGATTTGACCTCGGTCTTCTTGGCGGGCTTGCCGATCGGTTCCTTGAACTTCTTGTGCGGATAAAGGGCATGCACGTGCTCGTCGTTTGCCTTTGTGGCAATGCGCTTCGCACGCGGGCTGCGCAGCAATCCCTTGAGGAGGGATTCGAAGCGGGATTTGCATTTTTCCGGGGCGCTCGTCCTGAGGAGCAGAAGGTCTTCCGCCCTCTTCACGAGGTCAATCCGTAAGGGACGTGTATTGAAAATCGACTTGTAAATCATCTCAAGGCGCTCGGCGGGAACCTCGTCGCGGATCGCCAAGGCGAACATCGCCACCTTGTCATCAAGCGACCAAGCTTTGATGGAATCCATCAGGATGTTGAGTTTGGTCTCTTCGAGTTCTTTGGCGGCGAGCAGAGCGGCGAGAAGCTCATAGGATTCGTCGCCGGGCTTGGCGGCGAGGGAATCGGTGACGCCTTTGTATTCGGCGGAATCCATGCCGGCATTCGCCTCAAGGAGCATATTCTTGGGCAGGTCGGCTTCGGTCTCGGAATCCTTGATGGAGGGATTGGCGATGGAATCGATGAGCCAAGGGCGCTTTCTCTCGAGCATCTTGGCCGCCTTTTCCTGGCTGCGCTCCTCAACGGCTTGGGCACCCAGCCCATTGAAATGGCGGATCGCCTCTTTCCTGACCTCTTCGGCGTACTTCTTCACCTCATCGGTGCAAAGGTCGGCCTTGTCGAGGTGCTCATCGTAGAGGGCGATCAGCCTGTCGAGCATGTCGAGGTCCGGTTCGGATAGCTGTTTGGAGTCAAGGGCAAGATCGTGGAGGCGGAACGCAAGCGCTTTGGAAAGATGGAACGGCTTATCCGCGGGATCGATGTAATTCGTCGGCAGATTCTCGGCGAGCTCCATGTATTCCTTGAGCTCGTCCAAAGGCAGGCTTTTATCGTTTGCCGCGAGGTTGGGGGCGGCGATGCGGGCGTAAAGATCTGCTTTGCGATGGGCGAGCATCTCCTTGGCCAAGGCGATGGACTTCGCCTCGAATCCGAAATCGGCGCCATCGATTTCAAGCTTCGCTTTATGAAGGGCGAGCTTCGCCTCCTCGAAAAGGTTCAGATCGGCGAGGGCTGCGGCTTTCTTGAACCAGCCGATCAGCGTTTTGACGAAGGCCTTGAAGGATTCTTCGGCCAATTTGACGTTGCGGTAGCGGCCATAGACGCCGTTCAGCGATTCCTTGATCACCGCAAGCTTTTTGGCGTGGTCTTCCAGGCGCGCCACCGCTGCTTCGGCGTGCTCAAGCGAGATCTCGGGCGCCGAAAACGCCTTCTCGAGCCTCTCCAATCTGGCTTTTGCCTTTTTCTTCTGATCCTCGATGACGGGGATCTCGGCGGCGATCTCTTCCTTCTCGGCGAGAAGCTTTTCGTATTCGAGTTCGGTCATAGCACGTTCTCCCCATTCTTGATTCTGGCGCTCTTGGCCTCGAGCTCAATCGCGCGGATCATGTTGTTGATCTCGTCGAGGATCTGCTTGAAATGGTTGAGGGACGCCAGCTCTTTTTGGGCGAGTTTAGCGAGTTCCTCGTTTCCGGAGGCGATCCATTCCTCGGCCTTTTCGTAAGGCCTTGTGCCGGACAATTCGGCGATCCTTTCATTGAGCGCGTCGAGTTCGGCCTGCGCCTCGGCCTTGCGGTCGTTCAATTTCTGAAGCGCCTGGTCGAGTTCCAATATCTCTTCGGTGGTTGGGCCGACGTCGGGCGTGCTCGCCGATTCGGAAGCTTCCGCTTCTACCGAAGCATACTCTTCCGGGGCCTTTTCCGACGCAGGGGCGGCTTCTTCAATAACCGCCTCTGCTTCGGGGACGGCTTCTTCTTCAATAACCGCCTCTTCTTCGGGGACGGCTTCTTCTTCAATAACCGCCTCTGCTTCGTGGACGGCTTCGGTTTCGGGGGCCGCCTCTTCTTCGGGGGCGATCTCCTTCTCGGGGGCTACTTCCGCTTCGGGGGCGGGTTTGGATTTCCTAAATAAACGCAAGGCCATCTTCATTTCCCTCCTTTGCAGATCCTGTCGTATTCCGCCATCAGGCTGTCGACGCCCTGCTGGTCGATGCGCTCAAAGGACCTCTTGCAGATGCGCGTCGACTGATTGAGGAGGTCGGTCATTTCCTGGTCGGCGGAATTGATGCTCGACACCTGAGCGTCGGCCAAAGGGTTGACCCCGTTGGCGAATTCCGCGTCGGCTTTGGCGAAAAGGAAGGTCACTTCCTTCTTCTTTTCCGCGATTCTGTTCTCCACGGTCTTGTTCGGATCCATGCTGAATTACCTCCTGATATTAGGCTTTGGCGATCTTGTTCGGTTGGGGGAACGCGCCGAAGGAGCGCGCCTTCATTTCCTCGATGTCCTTCTCCGAAATGACCCCGGTCAGGACCAGGTAGGAGAAATAGACCATCGCGTAGGAGAAAGGGATCGTGTCGGCGACGTTGGACGGATAGTCCCCGCTGTGGGCGAAGAGGTCGCCGAGCTTCGAAAGGGATTCATAGAGGTTCAGGTACTTCTCGTCGGCTTTACCGTTGCTGCGGACGAAGCCGTCGATCAGGTTCACCAAAGCGATCTGGTCGCCCATCCTCTTGATCTCGGCGTTCTTGGCGCTCGCGATCTCCTGCTGGGACGGCGAAAGATAGCCGTCGGCCTTAAAGCCGATTTCATCGATGTTGGGATTCTCGAATCCATCGTCCATATGAATGCCTGCCTTTCTGCTTCCTTTCATTTTAATGAACTTTCGGGAATAGGCAACCATAGTTAGCCGAATATGCGCTTAATTTCGCGCGGAAGGTCGCGGATGTCGGAGATTCTGCCCTCCGGATCCTTGGCTACGCCGAATCCATAGGCGGCGTGGATGAAGGGGATGCGGGCGCCGCTAGAGGCGGCCTCGTCGGTCGCGGTATCGCCGACATAGAGGGCTTTTCCGATCCCGTGCTTCTCCATCAGGGCGCGGATCGTGAAATCCTTGGGCTTCTTGGTGTCGTCGTAGCAGAGATGCCCCTCGAACAGGCTTTCGCCCAAAGCATTCAGATAGGTTTCGATGTAGCCGGACTGGCAATTGCTCACGATGAAGAGGCGGTACCCCGCTTCCTTAAGCGACCTCAGGGTTTCGACCTCGCCCTCAAAGAGCCGGCCGGGATGGGTCTTCAGGTATTCGACCTCGCGCTTGAAGCAGACCTTGACGAAGTTCTCCTTGTCGTCCCCGGTGAGCTCTTCCGGGGTGATGTTGCGGCCGATGTCCTCCATGACGAGCCCCATCTGGGCGAGCACCGTTTCGCGCGAAAACGAATACACGTCCCCCACGAATTCATGCAAAACCTCATTCCAGGAGGCCGCCACTTCCGCCGAGGAATCCCACAGGGTCCCATCCAAATCGAAGATCACGCTTTCGTTCATACGGGCAATATTATAAACAATCCAAGCCGTTAGTCCACGCACGCGTACGCATCGTTCTTGCTTTTCCTTGCTGAATCAAGGAAACTATTTAGGCTATGGTCAACGGAGAGAACAGCATCGCATTCGACAACGTCGCGACCCCCAATCAGTCCGCGTTCGACAACGTCGGCCAGTCCGACGAGCTTTCGGTGAAGCTTCCAGACAATACGGGCGAGGGCACCCTCTACGCCAAGAACCAGCGCGTCAAGAGGGCGTCCAAGAAAGCCGCGGCCCTCGTGACGGTCGCGATCTCGGCCGGGACCGGAGGGGTGCTCATCACCAATTCGTTCTTCGGAAGCGACCCGAAGATCTCCAATTCCTCGTTCTCCCTCGTCGACCGCACGTTCTCGTATTCGTTCGAGATCACCAAGGCCAGCAAATACGCCTCGTACATATCCCTATTCGACGCGGCTTCCTACGATGATGCCTTCTACGTCAAGACGATCACCGATGGGGGGACCTTCTCCGACGAGGTCGCCATCCCGAACGAGGTGCTCACGTTCACCTGCGAGATCTACGTGGCCAACACCCTCGATTACCACAAAACCCTGCTAAAGCAGACCTACATCATCCAATGAGGAGGACCCAGCATGGAAGAAGAAAAGAATCAGAATCAGCAAGGAGAGCAAAGCATCTCCTCCGCCGAGCAGATCAAGCGCGAAGCGGAGAAGGGCTCGTTCATCGAGAATGTCCAGAAGGATAAGGTGCGCATCGGGCGCATCGTGTTCATGGGGATCGTCTTCCTCATGTTCGTCGGGCTATTGATCGCCGTCGCCTTCATCCGCCAGATCTTCGGCGACGAGATCGGCGACCTGATCCTCGGCGAAGGCGTCGAGAACGGCTTCGTCGCGATGGGCATGTGGGTCGCGAGCTCGGTCCCCGCGGTCATCATGACCGCGGTCATCGTCGTCTTCGCGATCGTCATCTACTTCATCCTGAACGTCATCATCCGGCTCACGTTCAACAAGAACCAGAAGTCGAAGACCATCGGAAGCCTCGTCAAATCCTGCGTCAAATACGTCACGATCCTCGTCGCGGTCGCCCTCGTGCTGACCGCCTGGGGCGTCGACGTCGCCTCGGTCGTCGCCGGGCTTGGGGTATTGACCCTCATCATCGGCTTGGGCTGCCAAACCTTGATCCAGGATATCGTCAGCGGCCTCTTCATCGTCTTCGACGACTACTTCTCCGTCGGCGACCTCGTCATCGTCGATGGCTTCAGGGGCACCGTCACCTCGATCGGCCTCAAGACCACCAAGATCACCGACCCCTCCGGCAACATCAAATCGATCACCAACTCCTCGATCACGACCGTCGTCAACATCTCGCGCCTCCCGACCATGGTCTGCGTCGAGTTCGACATCGGCTTCAACGAGGACCTCAAGAGGGTCGAGGGCATCATCGCCAAGAACCTCGATAGGATCACCAAACACATCCCGCAGATCACCGAGGGCCTCTACTACAAAGGCGTCTCCAAGTTCACCGCCGCCGGCGTGTCGCTACTATTCCTCTGCTACTGCTTGGAAGGCGACCGCTTCCAGGTCGACAGGGACATCAAGAGGGAGATCTACCTCATGTGCCGCGCCAACGACATCACCGTCCCCTTCAACCAGATCACCGTCAACCCCGAGGATTCCCAGAACCGCCCCACCGCTTCCGACGAAGAGAAGAAAGGCGCCAACAAGCTCAACGACCTCAACCACCCGATGCCGGTCATCCGCAAGAAGAAGAAATTCCGCGACATGGTCACGGATTCCCTCAAAGCCGAGCTCAAAGACATCGAGAACTAATGTCCTTCACCCCGAATCCCCTACCAAGGCTTCGGGGTTTTCTTTCGCTATCTTGGGGCGGCGCCCAGCCATACTATTCGATGGCTGGGGTGCCCCTCCCGGTCAAGACCCAAGTCGCTATAGATGAGGACATCGCATGACCCGTCGTGAAAAAATTCCGTTGGGGGCATGTATGCGTTATTGGTCAAAACCGGCCATCGTATGTCCGCCTCGAGCGATTCCCGCACCGACAGCTAAAGGTTTTTAGCTCGGGCGGGGCCGATGCACTTAAAACGCGCCAGGAGGCCCGTAGGGAAGCGTTTTGGCTTTGAGGCAGATTAATCCCTAGGATGCCATGAAACGCGTTAGGCGGGCTTCTAGGGGCTTCTAGGGGCATTGGAGATTCCGGGGGATGTCCTTTTCCTTACTTTATATACGCGCGCATAAGAAAAAGGGAGCGCTCGCGCGAGGCGGACGCTCCCTTTCGTTATTGTGTTTGCCAAGAGAAGGCTTTTGGCCTTATTCGGAAACGGTTGCTTCGGAGGTAGCTTCGGAGGTCTCTTCTTCAGAGGTCGCTTCCGAGGTCTCTTCTTCGGAGCTTGCTTCCGCTTCGGGGAATTCCGCGCCGTCCATGTAGCCTTCGGTGAGTTCGGTGGTGCCGAAGTCGGAGAGGGTGACATAGAAGGTGAAGTAGGTGCCGGTGGTCCAGGTCAGGCCGATTTCGAAGCCGACGTTGCCATTCTCGTAAAGGAGGATATAGCTATCGACGTAGGTGTAGTACTGACCCCAGACGCCACCAAGGCTGTAACGGCCATCGAGGAGGTTGCCGAGGTTGTAGAGCAGGATGTCGACTTCGGTGCCGCTGCTGAGCGCGCCGAGGTTGTTTTCATTGCCGAAGGAGACTTCGTAGATGCTGTCGACGCCTTCGTAGGACTCATCGGTGTGACCTTTGTGGAAGGTGCCGGAATCGCCGGGGATGATCGAGACGAGGTCGAGGTTTTTGATCCTTTCTTCGGTCCAATAGGAGAGACCGTAGAAGCTCTCCCAAATGTCGAAGCTTTCGGCGGTGATTTCGATGACTTCCTCCTCGGCATCCGCGCCGCGGCCTTTGGTATACATGTAGAGCGGCGAATTCTCGTTGTCGGGGTTCTTGCCAATCTTCATGAAGCCGCCGTCGGCGGTGTTGTTGTAGTCAAGGCCGTCAGCGGTGACCTTAGCGGAGCCTTCGTAGTTCCAGAATCCGCCTTCTTCGGTCGAGGTGCCATCGGAATAGTTCGGGGCATCGATCGGGTTGCCTTCGCCGTCGGTCCAGCAGCCTTCGATCGTGACGGTCATGTTCTTGGCCTCGGTGATCGGGGCAAACGCTTCGACGAGCCCATCGGCGGAGATGGGGTCAGGGAGATAGCCAGAGGCGATCTTCTCCTCGATGTCGGGGAAGGAGGTGTTGTTGACATCGTGGATCTTCATCTCGTAGGCGGTGCGCTCGAGCGAGCCGTCGGTTTTGATGTTGGCGCCGATGAAGGTGAGGGCTTCGCCATTGCCCTCGGCGTCGGGTTCGGTGTACTCGGCGATGACGGTATCGAAGTCCATGTCGACGTAGCCGGCGGTCAGGATTTCGACGAGGTAGATGCTGTTGTCGTCGGAGGAGTCATAGAATGGGTTGTATTTCGGGTCGAGGTAGATCGTGGTCTTGTTCTCGGAGTCGGAGATGATGTTGCCTTCCGCGTCGGTGAGCTCGATGAGCTGGGTCGACTGGAGGTTGAACGCCATGCTGCCGAAGTAGTTGTCGCCGTTCTTTTCGTAGGTCCCGGCGGGGAAGACCGCTTCGTTCTTCTCGGTATCCCAGGTGAAGTGCCACCAGTTCTTGTCGGAGAGCTTGGCCATGCCGCCGGCGACGGTCTTGCCCTCGATGACGTAGTTGTAGCACCAGGCGTAGTCGGTCTTGGTCATGGTGCCGATGACGCCGTCCGGCCCGGTGACGGTGGTCACGAAGTTGGTCTTCAGCTTCTCCATGAAGGAGTTGAGCTTGACCTTCTCGGCGGAGACGACGTTGCCGTCGAAGGCTTTCTTCTTGGTGCCGCAGACGACGAGGACGCTGAAGGGGCCATAGCCGTCGCCGGAGATGATGTGGCCATCGACCGAGACGTTGCCGCTCTTGACCTCGAGGGTATAGGGGGCGCCGGAGGAGATGACGACGTATTCATCCATGTCGATGGTGCCATCGAGGGGGATTTCCTTCGGGGCTTTCCTCGAGATGACCGGGGTCACGTACTTGTAGGAGGTGCCTTCTTCGGTGGAGGAAGCGGTCGGGCCTTCTTCGGAGGAAGCGGCTTCTTCGGAGGAAGCGGCTTCTGCGGAGGAGGCATCTTCGGAGGTGGCGGCCTCGGAGGAAGCGGCGGTCGAGGGGGCGGCTTCGGAGGAAGCGGCGGTCGAGGAGGTGATGTCACCGCAGGCGGTGGTGCCTAGCGCCATCAAGATGGCGGAGGCGAGGAACAGTTTCTTGTTGGATTTCATTGTTTGTTTTCCTTTCTCAATGATTTATCAGATAGCACTGTTATCGATGAAATGGAGGGTGATCGAATCGTCGGTCTGCGCGGTGACCGAGAAGGTCCAGGTGCAGGTGGATCCGTCATCCCAGACGAGGTCCTTCAGGAAGTAGTCGCGATGGTTGTACCTCGAGAAGGTGTTTCCGCCATAGACGGTCTTCGTCTCGTCGTCGTGGTTGGTCTTTGCGACGCCATAGGATTCAAGCCCGAAGAGGTTCGCGGTGTTGCCCATGGTGCTGTAGTAGGTCGAGGAGTCGAGGCTATTGGTCGGCGATGAGAAGATCGCATGGATCTCGCAGTAGTCGCCGGCGAGGCCGGTCTCGTAGTCGATCGACTGGCGGCCATCGCCCGAGCGCACGGTGTTCGAGTGCGGGAATGAGGAGGCGCTGATGTAGGTCCCGTCCTCATTGAACTGGGTGTCGTCGTAGATCGTGTCGACGTAGCCGCGCCCGGTTTGGGTGAGCTTGTCGTTCTCGTCGTAGGTGCCCCAGGTCGCGCCCAAGCGGGAGTCGACGTGGAAGACCTGAAGGCCCGGGATCTCGTAGGTGCCGCCATGGCCATAGGCATTGCCGCCGGTCGAGGAGGTCTGCTGCCATTCGGGGTAGCCCTCGGAATCCTTCTTATTAACGCCTGTGGGCGTGTAATACTCGATGATCAGGTATTCGTCGTAGGGGGTCTCGTTCCACGGGTCCTTGATGGTATCGCGGAGGACGAGGAAGTCGCCGGTGTCGGTGTAAGAGCTCAAGGTGATCTCGAAGTTCTTGCTGGAGCCGTCCACCACTTTCGCGTCGACCCAGTTGTACATCATCTTCGAGTAGGCGTTGTGGTCGCCGACGTTCTGATCCATCATGTCGACGCATCCCGCCGGGCCCGCGACCTTGCCGCCTTGGCTGTCGGTGGCGTAGGAGTAATAGTCGTTGAGGCCCATCATGTGGCCGGTCTCGTGGACGATGGTGTGGGCGTCGACGTCGAGGGTCGGATGCTCCGCGGTGCCGGCGTAGTAGGCGTTCTGGACGTAATCGTAGCGGGACCAGAAGAGCCTGTGCGGCGCGGGTTTGCTGAGGTTGGGCGACGTATTGGCGACGGTGCAGTAGTTCCACCAAGTGGAATCGCCGCTTCCCGCCGGGGTCGGCTTGTTGGTCATGTAGACCATCTCGACGCCGTCGATGTAGCCGTCCTTGTCATAGTCGTAATCGCGGGGATTGAGGCCATGCTGGCTCGCGAGCCATTCGATCGCCGACTGCATGATGGCGCTCGAGCTGCTGCCCGAAGCGTATTCGTCGGTGGTCATGTTGGCGGTGTAGACCGGGCTCACTTCGCCCTGGATGTCCAAGCGGCCGTAAGAGGCTTTGTAATAGTAGGACTTCAGGGATTCCCATTGGTTCTCGCCGAGCTCTTCGTTCGAGGCGAAGAAGGCGCGTTCCAATACTTTGATCGCCTCCGATTCATCCTCGAACTTCGAGTTGGTGAACTGAACCGGGATGACGATCATCGTCGGTTTACCGACGGATGGGAATTTGCCATCGCCGAGGGCGCCGAGGTTGGCGTGCTTGCCGACGGCGGCGAACTCCATCTTCTCTTTGGCGACGGTATGGTAGCCCTTGCCCTCTGCGGCCTTCTCGACCGTGGCTTCCTCAACGTAGAATCTCTGGCGGTCGTAGCGACTCTTCGACGGAGCCTTCGCTTCGGCGTAGTAGTATCCGGCGGGCAAGGCCTGTCCGGCCGAGTAGGTTTTGCTCGGATCCTGGCGGTCCACGACGGTGAATTCGATCCTGAGTTTTTCCAACGAATAATCCTCACGCTCATCGCCGTCGACGTATTCGACCTTGGGGGAGCAGGCATCGTAGAAGTTCGTGCCCTCCGGGATGTGGTCTTTGGCCAGGGTCATCTCGATGTACTTGCCGTTCTTGGTATTCCTTACGAAGTCCCAAACATCGACGAAGCCTTCCGAGCTCGCGGCGACGCTCGAGGAAACCGTTTCCGGTTCCGATGAGGCGGCGCTTGGTTCGGATGAGGCGGCTGGTCCGCCGCAAGATGCGGCCAATAGTCCGACGCTTAGAGTGAGAATCGTTTGCTTAATCTTCATTCTGTAGCATCCTCCTTTGCATATGCGGGTTATAAACTACACGCAAAATAAATTCCGTCAATACTTAATTTGCGTACGCTGGCACGAATTGGCGCGTATATGGGCGCATGTAAAGCGCTTTCATTACTAATGTTTGCTTATCACCCGCTTCTCCCCTACACTATAAACCCATGAAAAACGCATCGCCCATCGTCAGGAAAATCATCGTCTCATCGATCGCCGTCGCCATCGCATTATCGGCATGGTGCCTAATCTTTTTCCTGCGGCAGGAATTGAATCTGCTCGGGGCGAGCGACGCCTGCTTCATAACCGGGGCCATCGAATTGGCCGCCGTCGCATACCTCCTGATCAGGCGGCTTGGCGCCTTTGACATTTTCGAGTATTCGTTCTACCGGCTCGGCGAATCGTTCAAACCTGGGCGCGACAAGCGTTACGAAACCGCCTACGACTTCGCGAAAAACAGGAAGGAAAAACGTCAATTCAAAAAGCCGTTCTTCTGGCCTTTCCTCATCGTCGGCGCCACCCTTTTAATTGTGGCTCTCATCCTGATGATCGTCTTCGAGAACAGCATTGGGGCCTGATGTGAAATAAAGCAAGCCGCCCCGTCAACGAATATTGGATTGTTTTTCGCATTTTTCCAAAGCTGAAAAACGCAAATCCGTTGGACCATGTACATCGTTTTCCGGTATGTAAGCGCTTTATCGTTAACTTCGCGCGTGAAAAAATCATTGCATTTTTTTATTCGCGTATTTAGATATTATGACCGCGCTCGTAAGAGGCGGAGAAAGGCTCACAACAATGAAAAATAAAACCAATTTCGTGTTTGCGCTGGCCGGGGTGCTATTGCTAGCCGCTTGCGGCCAAACGGCAACCAGCTCAACCGAAAGCAAGGGTGGAGCCACCAGTTCTGCGGCAGGCGGATCTTCCGCTTCCGGAGGCGATGGCGAATGCCCTGCAGGGATCTCGTGGAGCGATCCCGGCTATTATCCCGGCACCCAGAACCCGCTGGCCGATGGCGTATTCGATTACACCGAGGCCGACTATGAGGAAAAACTGGACATCCTCGCCGCCCTTGAGAACTATGCCTTGAGGAA
The DNA here is from genome assembly GCA_024693415.1 of Bacilli bacterium. Next base: position 9,151 of record JAILKX010000038.1, on the reverse strand, counting down.
CCACCTCGCCGGCATCCCCCTCTACGACGACTCCTCCTACCAGAGGTTCTCCGATCGCATCACCCTCCCGACCACCAAGTACATCACCAACTACGGTTTCGGCGTCGGCGAAGCGACGATCGATGCCGATGGCAAGATGAACGACGCCGTCATCTCGGAGAGCAAATCCGAATGGAAGAGCTACTTCCACGGCTACACCTCCACCGATTCCGGCACCTTCAACTATTGGAATTCCACCGGCGCTGACGTCGCCGATAGGTATTCGATGGTCGCCGCCACCTATTACGAAGTCGAGATGAACGACACCAAGACCGACTACCAGTGGACCGCTGGCCTCGCCAAGCAGGCCGAGCCGATCCAGCTCAAGAGAGTCGGCACCGGCGCGGACGCCACCCTCGAAGTCGAGACCGATTCCTCGGTCAAGACCTCCCTCTACTGGCGCGTCCCGCTCAAGACCGGCGACGACGGCATCGTCTATAACGTCGCCGATACCTCGAAATGGGCCACCAAATACCGCGGCCGCAAAGTCGAGCTCGAAGATTACATCACCCCGTACAAAGCGATGTTTGACAACCGCCTTGCCCGCGCCACCGGATTCGGCGACGACGCGAGCGGCTTCAAAGGCGTCCTCGACTACATCTATGGCGGCAAGGATTGGAGCAGCGTCGGCATCCAGCTGAACGAAGCGGAAGGCGCGATCGACTTCACCTTCAACACCGCCAAGACCATGAAGGCCGCCAGGACCAGCCTTGGCTCCAGCCTCGCTAGCCCCGTCCCGCAGGAATTCCTCGACGACATCGGCGGAGTCGGCAACTACGGCAAGCACGGAGATGCGGTCAATGGCGACCACACCACCGGCCTCGACAACATCATCTCCTGCGGCGTCTACATCCCCGAATACTGGGAGACCGACAAGCGCCTCGTCTTCAAGAAGAACGACCTCTACTACGATAAGGATCGCTACCACTTCGATGGCGTGACCGAAGACGTCTTCGCCGGCGCGAGCGCCGACACCGCTGCCTACCAGGCCTTCTTGAACAACCAGCTCGACGAGGTCACCATCCCCGTCAAGTACGTCAAAGACGACCACAACAAACCCAAGGTCTACCACACCCAGGGCAGCACCATCCTCAAGCTCAACATCAACTCCACCACCGAGGACGAATGGGAATACTACTTCGGCACCGAAGGAACCGTCTATAAGCACACCAAGACCGAGTACTACCCGGTCAAGCCGCTTATGTCCAACGAATTCTTCCTCGACGGCGTCTACTACTCCATCGACCGCGCCCAGCTCGCCGAAATCTCCGGCAAGAACCACGCGCTAGGCTACCTCTCCGACGCCTACACCCAGGACCCCGACGGAGAAGAGATGTACCGCAACACCGCCCAAGGCAAGTCGGTCCTTCAGGACATCATCGACCAGTCCGACGAATACGGCCACAACGATTCCATCGCCCAGGACGCCTTCAAGATGGCGCTCCGCAAAGGATGGGACGAAGGCTACATCGAATGCGGCGAGGAATATGAGGTCACCTGCCTCTGGAGATACCAGGACACCATCAACAACCTCGGCGATTACATCAAGGGCTACGTCGAAGACAACTTCAACGCCGCCGCGAAGTCCCTCGGCTTCGAAGGCACCACCCTCACCTGGATCAACAAGGTCGCCGGCACGCAGTACACCGACTGCTACACCAAGATGGACCACGGCGAATTCGACTTCGCTGAAGGCGCCATCTCCGGCAACGTCCTCAACCCGCTCAACTTCATGAACACCGTCTGCACCAACGAATTGGCGCAGGGCTTCTGCCTCAACTGGGGCCACCCCACCGAAAAGGTCTTCGCAGACGACCCGATCGTCTACAACGACATGGCTTGGTCCTATGACGCCTTGTTCAAAGCCGCGACCTCGACTGCCGTCGTCGTCGAAGGCGTGAACGAGGAAATCGCCCGCAACGCCCGCCTTGAGCCGGCCGAAAACGGCGGCATCAGCCTCGTCGTCGACTATCCGGAAATCATGGATGACGACGGACACCTGCTCATCGAATTCTCGGCGAGCGAAGGCGGCATCTTCGGATCCGCGGACGGAACCTTCACCTCCGGCTATTACGCCTCCAACCCGCAGATGGAAGCCGCCAACGGCTCCTTCTACTACACCGTCAACGCCGACGACGTGAAGAGGGTTCAGAACTACGTCGCCAAGCAGGGTGGCGAATGCAACTACTACCTCATCCAGTGCGAGCTCGCCTACACCTTCGGCGAGAAGACCTTCTACAAGTCCATCTACGCGACCGCCTCGGCCGCTGAACTTGGCCTATAATTGGTCGAAAACGAATACACGGGGTCGCTCGATTGCGTCGAGCGACCCTTTTTCTCGCCCCTATTTATCCATACCTGTTCACTTGCGATTTTGCTATATAGCAAACCGAAAAGATATTCGTTGTAGGAACCGCAGGGCAAAAAGGATATAATCCTTTCCGTGAACTCTAGGAGCAACGTATGAAAGATACCATCAAATACGTGATCCAGAGGGTGGTGCTGATATTCTTTACGGCGTTTATCATCCTCTCCATCACCTATATCCTCCTCCAGGTTCTGCCTTTGAACGTCATCGGTAGCAAACCCGAAGAGCTTGCCATGTTCTGGAACAAACAAGTCGAGCTCGGCTACTACTATATGATGCGTTCCTCGGACCCGAACCTGACGCAGGAGATGATCGACGACGCCGCCAAGGCGAAGATCCAGCTCGGCCAAGAGACCTTCTATTATTTCCCCTACCCGATCATGCACCGCTACTTCGTGTGGCTCGGCAACATCTTCACCAAATGGGATTGGGGCGTCTCCGCGAACCTCTATCCGAACACCCCGGCCATCAACATCATGGCCAAAGCCCTTCCCTATTCGATGAGGCTCAACATCATCGCCATCATCATCGCGGTGCCCCTCGGCATCGCTTTGGGCGTTCTGGCCGCCCTCAAGAAGAACACCTGGGTCGACAATACGATCTCGACCGTGATCATGATCTTCATCTCGGTCCCGTCCTTCGTCATCATCTCGTTCCTCTTGATCTGGTTCGCCTACACCAACAAGTGGCTCCCCAACCGCTGGCCTAGCGACGCCAACGCCGCCGCCGACCCGATCCTCGCCATTAAGGCATACGTCATCCCGGTCGCGGCATTATCGTTTGGCTCCATCTGCGGTTTCGCCCGCTACACCCGCGCCGAGCTCACCGAGGTCATGTCGAGCGAATTCCTGCTCCTCGCCCGCACCAAAGGCCTCACCAAGAGCCAGTCGGTCGTCCGCCACGCGCTCCGCAACTCGATGGTCCCGATCGTCCCGATGATCATCGGCGAATTCATAGGCATCCTATCCGGCTCCATGGTTTTGGAGCAGATCTACGGCATCCCGGGCATCGGCCACATCTTCGTCGACGCCCTGACCGCCCAAGACTATTCGGTCGTCATGGTCGACATGGCGATCTACACGACGATCGGCTTATTCGCGACCCTCATGGTCGACTTAAGCTATGGCATCGTCGATCCGCGCATCAGAATGGGGGCTAGGAAATAATGAAAAGAAAACCTGAAGCCCTGAATGCCGCAAAGGTCAGGGAACCGATCACCGATGCGGATTTCGTCTTCGTCGAGCGCAAAGGCAGCATCCACGACGAGAAGATGAAGACCAAGCCCACCACTTTCTTCAAGGACGCGATGAAGCGCTTCCTGAAGAACCGCTCCTCGGTCGTGGCGAGCGTGATCCTATTCACCCTCATCGCGATGGCGATCATCGTACCGGTCGCCAACAAGAACAACATCGACCGCCCGGCGGAACTCGTCATGCACTACCTCCCGCCGAAGTGGTTCGACGTCAACGACGCCCACTTCATGGACGGCACCCGCGTCGTCAACGACGAGGCCCTCGACCCCGAAACCGGGAAGCTCGGCGCCTCCTCGACCTACCGCGAATCCGCGATCGTCGGCGAGATCACCAAGACCTCGACCTTCACCGACGACACCAACGACTCCGTCTTGAATTACGGCAAGGGCGGCGACCTTTCGATCCAGGCCGTGAACCTCGGCCAGGTCACCGGCATCTATTCCGCCTCCTATCCCGTCGACTTCTCGCGCAAACTCTCCTACACCGTAACGTTCGACATTGAGGAGATGGAAGCGAAGAACAACGCATGCCCCACTTATTTCGTCGGGTATTGCTTCGATTACGAAGGCGATGAACAGGTCGTCCCGCTTGTTAAGACGGGCGAATATCAAGCCACGCTCACCGTGGATGACGCTGCAAGCGCCTTCCGCGCAAGCGATTTCTACCAAGGCCTTGAGGCAGACGCGCAGACCGCGCTCGAAGCGGATTTCAAGCCCGCCCTCATCGTCGGCATGGAAGCCTGGGACGAAGACGGCGACGCCGCCTTGACCCTCAACATGCTCTACATCCATTCCGTGGCCTATACCCTTGAAGGCGAGGACGCGGACCATCCGGAAGACGTGAACTGCGTCGCCTGGGCCGACGCCACCAAGGCCTTTAAGGCCTATGATGACGGCAGCGAAACCTGCTACACCCCCTACGGAAATTCCTCCAAGCTCGGCCTCCACAACTCCGAGGTCGTGTTCGGCTCGTTCGTCTACGACTGCTACGAAGGCGCCTTCGGCACCGCGATCCGCACCTTCAGCGAAGCCGATATCGAAGAGTACATCAACAAGGGCTACATGACCCTCGACCAGGAGGCGATCAACGCCCTCCCCGCCGGCAAAGGCCAGGCGATCCCCGAGGATTTCGACGGGTTCCACCTCACCGAGCTCGGCGAAAAGATGTGCCCGCTCCGCAAACTCGTCTCCTATGACATCATCAGAGGCAGGTACAGCGGCACCACCCTCTATGGCGAGTGCTCCTATTACCGCTACTACTACGACAAGGGAATCATCGCGACCTGCGAGATGCCGCGCTACTTCTTCGGCACCAACGCCCAGGGCAAGGACTTCTTCAAATTGGTCTTCGCCGGGCTATTGTCCTCGCTGGGCATCGGCCTCATGTCCGCCGCGATCAACATCTTCGTCGGCTTGATCTGGGGCGCGGTGAGCGGCTACTTCGGCGGCGTGACCGACTTAGTCATGGAGCGCGTCACCGAGATCTTGGGCGGCATGCCTTGGGTGGTCCTCATGACCCTCGTCATCTTGCTCATGGGCTCCAATTCGTGGACGTTCCTGCTCGCTTTGTGCTTGACCGGATGGATGGGCACCGCCCATTTGACCCGAAGTCAGTTCTACAGATACAAGGGACGTGAATACGTTTTGGCCTCCAGGACCCTTGGCGCGAGCGACTTCCGCTTGATCTTCCGCCACATCCTGCCCAACGCGATCGGCACCATCATCACCTCCTCGGTCCTCATGATCCCAAGCGTCATCTTCACCGAGGCCAACATCGCCTACCTATTGCCGAACCTCTACCAGTCCTCGACCCAGTCGTTCGGCTTGGCGCTGCAGGCGGCGCAGTCCGATATCGCGCAATATCCCTACCTCATCGTCTCAAGCTCGATCATCATGATGCTCATCATGATCTCGTTCAACCTGTTCGGGAACGGTCTCCGCGACGCGTTCAACCCCTCGCTGAAAGGAACGGATGAATAACCATGGAAAGCAGAAAATTCAAAACCATAGATTATCCCTTCACCGTCGGCGAAACCCCCGAAGGGAAAGAAGCGGTCCTCTCCGTCCGCAACCTCGCGATCTCCTTCCGCACCGACCATGGCCGCGTCCACGCGGTCAGGGGCGTATCCTTCGACCTCTATAAGGGCGAGACCCTCTGCATCGTCGGCGAATCGGGATCCGGCAAATCGGTCACCAACAAAACCATCATGGGCATCCTCCCGAAGAACGCCCACATCGACTCCGGCTCGGTCACCTACCAGGGCGAAGACCTCACCAAGGTCGCCGAGGACGAGTTCCACCGCATCAGGGGCACCAAGATCGGCATGATCTTCCAGGACCCCCTCTCCTCGCTCAATCCGATCATGAGGATCGGCAAGCAGATCACCGAGGTCATGATCATCAACGGCGACCACTGCAAGCACCTCTATGAGGATTCGATCAACGAGGAGCTCATCAAATACAAGAACGACCTCCGCCTTTTGGGCATCGCCAAGGACGAGGTGAAGTTCCTCAAGAAGAGCAAGGCCCCCGAAGAGAAGATCGAAGAGGCCAAGAAACACTTGGCTGACGAGAAGGCCCGCCTCCTCCCGATCATCGCCGAGGACCGCGTGGCGCTAAAGAAAGCCAAAGTCGGGGCCAAAGCCAAAGTCAAAGAGTTCAAGCGCGGCATCAAGCAGCGCCACAAGGAGCAGCGCGCACCGATCCTCAAGAGATTGTTCACCTTCAAGAACCTCTCGCAGGATTACGCGGACTTCATCTCCGAAAGAAGAAGGTACGTGAGCGAGCTTCGCGTCACCCGCAAGGAAGCGAAGAGGCGCGCCCTCGCCATCATGGGCGAGGTCGGCATCCCGCAGCCCGAGAAGCGCTACAGCCAATACCCGTTCGAGTTCTCGGGCGGCATGAGGCAGCGCATCGTCATCGCGATCGCCCTCACCGCCGACCCCGACGTCTTGATCTGCGATGAGCCCACCACCGCCCTCGACGTCACGATCCAGGCCCAGATCCTCGAGCTCATCAACAAGCTCAAGGCCGCCCGCAACATGTCGATCATCTTCATCACCCATGACCTCGGCGTCGTCGCCAACATGGCCGACAGGGTCGCCGTCATGTACGCCGGCAAGATCGTCGAGTACGGCACCGCGGAAGACGTCTTCTACGACCCGCGCCACCCCTACACCTGGGCGCTCCTCTCCTCGATCCCCGACGTCGATTCCAAGGAGAAGCTCGAAGCGATCCCCGGAACCCCGCCGAACATGCTCTTCCCGCCCGAAGGCGATGCTTTCGCGGCGCGCTCGAAATACGCGATGGCCGCCGACTACAAGGCCGAGCCCCCGATGTATGAGATCACCCCGACGCACTACGCCGCCACCTGGCTCCTCGACGAGAGGGCGCCCGAGGCGACGATGCCGAAGATCGTCTCGACCCGCATCAAGAACAACCTAGCAAAGGCAAAGGAGGCCGAAAATGGAAAATAAGGACATGATCAAGGCCCCCGCCACCCACGAAGAGCTCAAAGCCGCCTACCTCGAGGCGCAGAAGAACCTCCGCGAGTATAAATCAACCATCAAGAAAGTCGCCGTCAAAATCCCCGTCGACGATGAATCCGAAGGGGACGTGGATGGAAAATTCGTCATCCGCTACCAATATAGCGACGAGGATCAGGCGGAGCTCGACGCCCTCAAGGAAGAGGTTACCCAAGCCAAATACCGCCTGAGCCTATATGGGGTCACCTACGACCAGGATATGGTCGACAAAGGGATTCTCCTTTCGGTGCGCGGCCTCAAGCAATACTTCGGCTCCGGCCCCTATAAGACCAAAGCGGTCCACAACATCAGCTTCGACGTCAAGGAGGGCGAATGCCTTGGCCTCGTCGGCGAATCCGGATGCGGAAAGACCACGACCGGCCGCACCGTCATCGGACTATACGAGCCGACCTCGGGCGACATCTTCTACAAAGGCTACCGCCTCGCCGCCGGCGAGCGCGATTACCGCAAGGAGATCAAGTGGAGCACCATCCACGCCAACGAGAAGATCAAAGAGCTGAAGGACACCCAAGGCGAAGCGGCGAACGAAGAGATCGCCAAGATCCGCGAGGCCCAGGCCAAGCACGTCGCCGAGACCAAGGAACTCATTAAGCGCGCCCACTTCGACAACAACCACTCGAGCAGAAGGCTCCGCAATGAGATCCAGATGATCTTCCAGGACCCGATCGACTCGCTTGATCCCCGCATGACCGTCGAGGACATCATCACCGAAGGCCTCCATATCCAAGGCAAATACAACCGCGCCGAAAACCATAAGATCGTGTGCGACGCCCTCATCAAGGTCGGCTTAATCCCCGATTACGCCGCCCGCTACCCCCATGAGTTCTCCGGCGGCCAGAGGCAGCGCATCGGCATCGCCCGCGCGCTTGTCATGAACCCGAAGTTCCTGATCTGCGACGAGCCGATCTCCGCCCTCGACGTATCGATTCGCGCGCAAATCCTCAACCTTCTGAACGAGATCAAGGAGAACATGAACCTCACCATGCTCTTCATCGCCCATGACCTTTCGGTCGTCAAATACTTCTGCGACCGCATCGCCGTCATGTACTTCGGCAACATGGTGGAGCTCGCCAGCAGCGATGAGCTCTTCCGCCATCCGCTCCACCCCTACACCAAAGCGCTGCTTTCCGCGATTCCGAAGCCCGACCCCAAATCGGAGAAGAACCGCCTCAGGCACACCTATAACCCGAAAGAGGTCCACGATTACTCCAAAGGAGCCCCGACCTTCCGCGAATTGCTGCCCGGGCATTTCGTCCTCTGCAACGATGCCGAGGAAGAGGCCTACCGCAAGGAGATCGCCTCGATCGACGACATGAAGGAGGGAGAATGATCATGAAATTCAGATTCACTTCGAAAGCGATCATCCCGATCCTCGTCTTCCTCTTCTCGATCATCTTCCTGATCCTCTACGCCCAGGCCGTCGCCGACCCGATGGGCCACTACCCCAAAGCGCACGAAAACACCAAGATCGAGGAGGCCATCGCCTTCATCATGGCGCCCGAGCACACGATCAGCTTCGTGTTCGCGATGATCTTCGGGGTCTATGGATTGCTCTTCGCGCTGGATCTATGCTTCCGCCAGAAGAGCAGCCACATCCTGATGTCGCTTGTCGGCGCAATCCTTGTGATCGCCCATAACGTCACCCGCGCCATTTGGTGCTCGCAGAACCTCAACGAATTCTCGAAATCCATCCCCTGCCTCGCCTTCTTCGGGGTCGCGGCGCTTGCGGCGTGCGGATGCGTGTATTCGTTCACCAAGAAGTCGCTCGACGGAGACGCCGATCTAAAGTATTGGATCTTCTTCGGGGTCGCGGTGGCCGCCGGGTTCTTCGCCGGCATGAGCCGCTACTCCTTGCTCGATTCCTTCGGCAACGGAAACAGCCCCGTCTTCTGGGGCGGATACGCCTCGACGAGGTTCTCGCTATTGATCTTAGTTGCTGCGTGCCTA
>JAILKX010000004.1 GCA_024693415.1 Bacilli bacterium | reverse complement strand
GAAGAAGCGCCCGAGGATGTTGCGGCGGTGCCGCAGGATGCCATCGCGAGGATGGCGGGGAACATTAGTAGGTTAAGTTTTTTCATGGTAGGTTTACCTCACTTGATTATGATACCTATATTGCATACAATATTGCGTGATTTGAATCACGGATTATGACATTATTAACCGCTATTAACCCTAACGAGAAATCTTCGATGGTACTTAAGAAATTCCGGAAAGAGGAAGTGCTGTTTCGAGAAGATGAAGAGTGCCGTGGCGTGGGCATCATGATTTCAGGCCGAATCAAGATCGTGTCCTACAGTTTTTCGGGCAAGGAAATCATCTATAACAGGCTAGGGGATGGCGAGATGTTCGGGGCGAACCTCGTCTTTTCCAGCGAAAAACAATATAGGGGCAATGTAGTAGGGGAGACGGCAGGATCCTTCTTATATATAGGAAAAGAAGCTTTGGTCAAACTGCTTCAGACGAACAGGGAATTCCTCCTGTTATACCTCGAACACCAATCCAACTTCGGGAAAGAGATGAACCTCAAGAACAAAATCCTCTCTTTCGGAACGGCCGAGGAGCGACTCGATTATTACCTTCACGTGTCCGGAGGGGAAATAGAGATCGAATCAATAGCGGATCTCAGCAGGAAACTCGGCCTAGAAAGAGAGACGCTTTCACGCCTGATTCATAGTCTTGATTCAAAAGGGAAAATACTCTACGAATCAAAGCGTATCAAGTTGCTTTAAAAGACAAAATCATCCAATAGATTCCGGCGCGGCGAAGCTTCATGCCACGCCTTTATTTTGGTTTCGGTCTCAAATTCGTAAGCGAGACACTCATAAATATCGGTTTCTATCCAAATTCGCAAAATCCATCAAAACATATAAAGTATTAACTTAGTAGATAATAAGTTTATTGAAATTTCCCCATTCAAAACCGACAGATGGATTATATGACTCATCCATGTATGTTTTAAAATTATGCTCACTTGCTTACTTTTCATCATTTACTTAACATAAAGGACATTACGCGAAGTTATGTATTTGAATTGAAAACGCGGTTGGAGTTAACCGAACCGCGTATCACCTATTACTAAATATCTTGAATGCGAATTTGAATACAGAGGTTTTCAGCAAGATTAAGCAAGTTTCCTATGCTTCGCATTGATCTCATCCATCAATTGCTCAAGGTTGATCTCTCTTCTATTGACGTCTAAGAAGATATGGACAAGGACCTCTCCGGCCTCGACGATCATCCACCCGGATTCCGGCTCGCCTTCCTTGGTGCTCACTTGGAAACCAGCGTTGTCGAAAGCCTCTTCCAGAATGTCTGCCATCGCTCCTAGCGCCCTGATGTTCGAGCATGTGGCTAACACATAGTAGCTGACGAACGGCGAATGTGACGAAACATCGATCACTTTGATGTCTTCGGCCTTGTGTTCGTCCAATGTGCTGGTCGCAACCTTCACTTCTTCAATCAAATCCATGCTTATTTCACTCCTAAATATAGTTCCATGCATTTTTTCGTCATCGGATTGTCAATCTGATACCCCTGCTCATTCAGGTAATCCCTATTTGCCTGAAGCACTTTGAGGAATCCCACGTAATAGTTCTTGACGCATTTGTTAATCAGGGGCTTTGAGTTGTATCCCCTAGTCGGCTCAATCTTGTCGCTGGAATAGATTATCTTGCCGATTGGGGTCATATGCGGCTTTCCGCTCGCGTGGTAGCAAATCGCGTCCAATACGGCCTCATCCTCTATCCCAAACTCTGTTTTAGCGAGGACAGTACCTAAATATTGATGATAGGTCCATTGTGGCATTTCCTTGACCAGGTCGGGAAAATGCTCCTTCATCATGGCCAATTCCTTGGCTTTGGGCAGCCCTTTGGCGCAATCGTGGAGCAAGCCGGCGATATACGCCTTCTGATAATCGATCACCTGGTTCCTGGCCGCTATGTAATAGGCCAGATTCGCCACGGAGATGCTATGGGCTAGGCGATGGAGGCTCATCATGCCCGCGATCTTGCGGATGTAATAAAGGCCATGCTTCTCGATGTAGTCCCTGACGGAGAGAGGAACGTCGATGCTGCGCAGCGTCCTGATGTCGCTGGAGCTCACATAGCCCGATTTATCGTACGGGAGCCTCTTCATGTGGTATTTCACCAGGTTGTCGTCGTTTAGCTCATAGCCGGGCCTAGAAACGTATAACGGGGTCGCTAATTTGGCGAGTTCCTCGGCGTCCTTCCATTTATCGAAGGCGTTCGCCTGGTCGGCGCCGATCAGATAGTAAAGATGCGCCTTCGGATACTTCTTGTGGAAACGGCGCACGGTGTCGATGGAATAATTGACCTCATCGATGCTGTTGATCTCGGTCAAGTCGATGGAAAAAGCGGGCGAGCCCTCTTCTTTTATGGCTAGCTTAAGCATCGCGACGCGGTCTTCGGTCGATGCGGAAGGCGACTTCCACCTCGGGCTTTTCGCCGGAACGAAAACGACGTTGGCGTTCAATTGCAATGACGCCGCCCTCGCGATGCGGAGGTGGGCGTTATGAATCGGATCGAACGATCCCCCAAATATGATGAGCGACTCCATTAATCTTCCAAAACGATGCGGGGGTTCTTCTTGCTGCGGCGGTACACAACGAGCACGCGCCCGATGACCTGCACCACTTCGCAGCCAAGCTTTTCTTCGAGCATGCCGGTCAATTCCTCGGGAGAGGTCTCGGAAGTCTCCAAGATCCCGATCTTGATGAGCTCATTGGCCTCGAGGGCTTTGTCGATGCTGTCGAAGAAAGCCTCATCCGGCGCTCCTTTTCCGAGGAGATGGCGCTTGCTGATGGTATTGGCCATCGCCCTCAGCTGTCTTTTCTGCTTACCTTTCATTTCTTGGTCTCCTTTGGAGGCAGTTTGCAGCGCGTCGTGTAGACGGACACGCCTTTGGGCGCGTAAACGCGGAAGGTCTGCCCTTCGCCTTTGAATGAGATCCATCCAAGGCCCTCGATGCCGATATCGCGCTGGCCGGTCTCGGTCACGACGACGTCGAACACATCGAAGTCGTGCGCTTCTTTGGCTTTATCGGATATGAATTTGAACGTCCCTTTGTAGAGCCCGTCGAAGAAGGGATCCTTCTTGCCGACGAGGCGGAACTTCTTGACCTTGACGGTCTTCGGGAAATAGCACGATACCTGCGTCCTTTCGCCGGCTATGAGTTCCATTTTGGCCAAGCCGCTGAAGCAGAGGCATTCCTTCTTGGACACGCTGATCGGCACCGATTTCAGGGATTCCTGAGGGTATACCGCCCTCCACTGCTGGACGGACAGGACGGAGCAGATCGAATTGTTGACGGGCAAGCCGGGGATTTCATAGAGGAAGCTGGACTGGTCCAGAGGAATCTGAAGGACGCGCATCTGGGTTCCCGGGTAATTCACGCTTTGCACGGCCGCATGCGGGCTCGGGTTCGAATAGCCGCGGAGGAACGCGTTGACCATCTGGCTCTTGCCGGACTGGGAAGGCCCGAGGATATACACGTCGTGGCCCTTTCTCTTCGCGGAGATCCGCTCGGCGATGTCGCTCACGTCGTCGGTGCTCGAGAGGGAGGTGAGCATGACGTCTTCGGCGGTCAGCGATAGGCGCGCGCATCTGAAACGATGTGCGACGTACTCGCGCAATTTGGCGTCGGAGGCGCTCTTCGGGAGAAGGTCGCGCTTATTGGCAATCACGAGGATCGAGAGGTTCTCGATGAGGCGGATGACCTCGGGGCTGAATGAGCTCTCAAAGGAGAAGATATCGACCACGTATACGATCAATGCGTCAGACGCCTGCGCGTCGACGAGCATCGCGAGCTGGTCCTTGGATACCTCCGGGACCGTCGGAGCGTAATTGAAATGCTGTTTTTCGTAGCAAGAA
>JAILKX010000234.1 GCA_024693415.1 Bacilli bacterium | reverse complement strand
TCGACCGTCCTGCCGGAGGGGTTGACCTCGCCGGTCAATAGGTCGGGGAGGACTTCGAATCCCTTCTGGCCGACGTGGCCGACCTGAAGGATCGCGTCGACCTCATCTTCGCCGCTTAGGACGGGGGTGAGCTCAACGGTGGCGCTCGAGGAGATGATCAATATGACCTTGGAGCAGTTCTGCTTGGCGAAGTGGATGGTGTCCTTCTCGTTTTGGGTCAAAGCGAGGTAGTGGGGCGTGCCATCCTCATAGCCGTCGTATTTCTTATCGGCGGATTCCTGGCCGGCGCGGCCGATGAAGACCATGCCGATGGAGCCGGATACAGAGGATTCCGTGCCCTGATAGATCGAGGCTTTGTATTCATAGAGCTGGTTGTCGCCGCCCATGAGGCCGTTGACGGAGGCGGAAGTGGTGCCTTCGGCTTCTTTGATGGCGTCGGGGTCTCCCGCGGCGAGCATCTTCTGGTAGGGAGCATCGACGACCTGCAGGGAGCTTGCCTGCAGCACGTCCCTCGGGGTCGAGGGGTTCACGGTCCATTTGGCGGAGCCGGAGCTCGTGGTCTGGCCATAGAAGGGGTGGATGTAGGCGTTGCCGAACGGGGCGACCGTGGCATCGCTTGCTAGCGGCAGGACACCGTTGTTCTTAAGAAGGACCGAGCCTTCTTCCTGGACCTGCTTCGCGAGTTTGTAGGAATCGGCCTTCGATTCTTCGGTGGACGCGTATTTGTCTTCGTAGAAGTTCGTGTCCCAGGATTCGCTGTCCGCGATGGTGTTGATGTGGCTTGCTCCCCTACCGAGATAGTCGTCCATGACGGTAGAGAACATGTTCATGGCCACCGTTGCGACGACAGCGACTACCGCGACTGTCGACAAAACGGGGATCAAGATTCGGCGCAAAGTTTTGGCTTTCATATGTCTCCTTCCTCTCCTTTTTGCAGTGAGGCTTTCTAGAAAAAGAAAATAACACGGCCGCGCGGATTTTTGGGCGCGCCTGCACGAATGGCTGGTTTTGGTTCCTGAATGTCAATTCTCTCAGAGAAAGAATTGTGATGCTTTTGGAATCAAAAAGCCGTAATCCGTTCGATACGTATATCAATATTCACTGCTTTTGAATCAAAAAAGCTTCGATTTTCAGTCGAAGCGGTGGGGATCAATAGACGAAGTGGAGGACGATGGAGGCGACGCCGACAAGGAGGCAGTATGCGCTGAAGAAATAGAGCTTCCTTTTCCTAATGACCTTCAGGAAGAACATCAGGCAGAAGTAGGTGACCACCATCGTGATGACGAACGAGACGAGGTAGGGGGATAAAAGGGAATGGTCCGCCGATAGCGATGTAGCGATATCGGGGATCTTCACGATGGCCGAGCCAAGCATGATGGGGATGGCCATTAGGAAGGCGAATTCCGCCGCATCGGATTGCTTGAACCCGGCGACTTTGCCGCCGACGATGCAGGAACCGCTCCTGGAGATGCCCGGCATGATGCCTAAGCACTGGAATGCGCCGAAGGTTAGGGCGTGGTACCACTTCATCTCCTTGATCTCCTTTTCGCCTTTGAAGAGATAGGAGACGCTTAGCATCACCGCGGTGACGATCAGGAATATGCCGACGAATAAGAGGGTTGAGAGGTATTGCTCGATGATGTCGGAAAGCAATAATCCCGCGACGGCGGCCGGAATCGTGGCGAGCACCAGATAGAGGCACATGAAGAAGTTGATCCTCTGCTCCGCCGCGCGCCCTCTCGTTTCTTCATCGCTATCCTCATCGACTTTGACGCGCTTGAAGATGAAGAGGAAGAAGTCCTTGATGAGCGCGATGAGCTTCTTGCGGAAGTAGACGATGATTGCGATCAGAGACGCAAAATGCAGGAAGATCTCAAAAGAGAGGTCCGGCGTCATGTTCAGTAGGCGGTAGGTGATGACGAGGTGGCCCGACGAAGAGATCGGCAAGATCTCGCCTAACCCTTGGACTAAGCCGAGCAATATGTATTTGAGCAAACGGGCGAATTCTTCCATATCGAAACTCCTAGGGTGAATTCTAGCGACTGGCGAAATATGTTGGAATCAAATTTTTGCA
>JAILKX010000218.1 GCA_024693415.1 Bacilli bacterium | reverse complement strand
AAAGACTCTCTTCGAATACCGTTGAATCAATTCAAAAACTGTTGGAGGAATAACCATGGATCCGGTTCTTGTCACTTTCTTTGTCGTCGTGGGTTTGTCTGCCGCCATATTCCTCGTGGTGTTCTTCTTCTACTCGACGCCGATTGGACTAGCAATCGTGGGCGAGCACCGCGTCAAGCGCCTCCTGAAAAAGCACGCCAGCATCGAAGAGCCCCATTTCAATAACGTGATCATCGTGGACGACAAGGGCCACTCGCACCAAATAGACCACATCCTGGTTCGCCGCGATGGAGTCCATGTCATTGAAACGAAATGCTGGCGCGGAAAGCTCTATGGCAGCGACAAGATGGAGAAGTGGGAGCAGTGGTACACCAAGACGACCGACAAGTATGGTCGGAAGATAAAATCGCGTCGCGTCCATGGCAAGAAACTGAACCCCGTGAAGCAAAACGCGGCACACGTGTATGCATTAAAGCAGGTTTTGGGGGATGACGTGCCCTATTTCAACGATGTCATTATCGCCAATAGAAAGCCCCACGACGGCATCACATCCCAGAACGTCTATAACCTCTCAGACTATGGAGCCTTGTGCAAAACGGAAGCTAATCCGAGCATCAGTTTCGCCAAAGTCGATAAATTGGGCGAGGCCATCAAAGGAATCCAGGAGGGCCAAGGCTCGAACCGCGAGCACGTCAAAAACGTCAAGCAGCTCCTTAGCGACGTCGACGCTGGGGTTTGCCCTAGGTGCGGCGGGACTTTGGTCTTACGGAAAGGCAAAAGCGGCAAGGAATTCTACGGATGCTCCAACTATCCGAATTGCCGTTTCATCAAAAACATCGACGAGTCCAAGTGAACTTTGTTCAACGTCCTTCGGTTTGGTTGAACAAGGGACGGCAATTCTTTAGAATATGCCCGACATGGATAAGAAGTTTTATTTAGAGATCAAGCACATCGATGCCAAAACCGGAGCCCGCTATGGCGTCCTCCATACTTGGCACGGGGACGTTGAGGTCCCGATGTTTATGCCGGTCGGCACCAACGCCACCGTCAAGACGCTTTCGCCAGAGCAAGTCAAGGAGTGCGGGGCAGGCGTAATCCTCGCCAATACATACCATCTTCATCTCCGTCCAGGAGAGGAAATCGTCAAAAAGGCGGGGGGCGTGCATCAATTTATGAACTATGATGGCCCGATGCTCACCGATTCGGGCGGCTTCCAGGTCTTCTCGCTTTCTTCGCGCAGGAAGATCGAAGAAGCGGGGGTTACCTTCCGCAACGAAATCAATGGGGATAAGGAATTCTTCTCCCCCGAAGAAGCGATCCGCATCCAAGAAGCTATAGGCGCTGACATCATCATGTCCTTCGACGAATGCATCCCCTATCCCGCCGACTTCAATTACGTAAAGCAATCGACGCTTAGGACCCTGCGCTGGGCCAAGCGCGGCAAAGAAGCGCACAAGAGGGAGGATCAAGCCCTTTTTGGCATCGTCCAGGGCGGCGCATACCGCGAACTTCGCGAGATGTGCGCGAAAGAACTGGCGAAAATGGATTTCCCCGGCTACTCGATCGGCGGCACTTCCATCGGCGAGCCCAAAGACGTCTGCTTCCAGATGATCAAGGACGCCGTCCGCTGTCTCCCCGCCGATAAACCCCGTTACCTCATGGGCGTCGGCTCCATCGATTACATCCTCGAGGGAATCGAAAACGGCATCGATATGTTCGACTGCGTCTTGCCGACCCGCTTGGCAAGGCATGGGGCGCTTATGACAAGCCACGGCCGAATCAATATCCAGCGCGCCGAGTACAAAGAGGATTTCACCCCGCTCGACGACGAATGCGATTGCTATACCTGCAAGCACTATACCAAAGCCTATCTTCACCATCTCTACAAAGCCGGCGAGGAATTCGGCAAGACCTTGAATTCGATCCATAACATCCGCTTCCTCATCAAACTTGCGGAAGGCGCCAGAAAAGCGATCCAAGAGGACCGTTTCAGCGAATTCAAGCAGGACGTGTATGCGAAATTCGGCGATAAGAAGGGTTTCTGATGGACATTAATTTATTTGATTTTGAGCTTCCTGAGCAGCAGATTGCCCAGACCCCGATGAAGCAGCGCGACATGGCGCGGCTCATGGTCATCGACCGCGAGCACAAGACTTTCGAGCACAAGCTCTTCAAGGATATCGTGGACTACCTAAGGCCCGGCGACGTGCTCGTCAGGAACAACACCAAGGTCATCCCCGCTCGCCTCATCGGCGTAAAAGAGGATACCGGCGGGCATTGCGAGGTGCTTTTGCTCAAGCAGCTCGAGGAAAAAGACACCTGGGAGTGCCTTGTCGGCAACGCCAAGTCCGTCCACCCCGGCAGTTCCGTGAGATTCGGCGAGGGTGAGCTCCGCTGCACCTGCGTCAAAGAGCTCCCGGAAGGCATCCGCCACATGCAGTTCCATTACGAGGGCATTTTCCTCGAGGTTTTGGAAGCCCTCGGCAAGATGCCGCTGCCTCCTTACATCAAGCAGCAGATCACCGATAACGACGATTATCAGACCGTCTACGCCAAGGTCCCAGGCTCTGCAGCCGCACCGACCGCCGGATTCCATTTCACGCCCGAGCTTTTTGAAAAACTCCGCAAAATGGGCGTCGAAGTGGTGGATGTGACGCTGAATATCGGTTTGGGGACCTTCCGTCCCGTCAAGGTTCAGGACACCAAGGACCACATCATGCACAGCGAGCTCTGCGAGATCGATGAGGCCGCCGCAGAGAGGCTGAACCTCGCCAAAAAAGAGGGGAGGCGCATCATCGCGATCGGCACGACCTCGGTCAGGACCCTTGAGTCGATCTATGGCAAATACGGCCGCTTCGAGGCCGCCAAGATGGACACCTCTATCTTCATCAACCCCGGCTACCATTACAAAGCCGTCGATGCCCTCATCACGAACTTCCACCTCCCCAAATCCACTTTGGTGATGCTCGTATCCGCGTTCATGGGCAGGAAGTGGACCCTCCATTGTTATGAGAACGCCGTCAAGGAAGGATATCGCTTCTTCTCATTCGGCGACGCCATGTTCATCTATGGGGACTATGATTACGATAAGAATTTGGATGACTAGAGA
Organism: Bacilli bacterium; assembly: GCA_024693415.1. The sequence goes on along the minus strand of JAILKX010000218.1, from coordinate 17,583 downwards.
TGCCGGAAAAGGTCAATTACTACAAAATCTCGCTTAAGGAACTCGAGGAGCTCCCAAAAGGCGGCAGGAAGCCGACCTTGCTTTTCCATGTCTGTTGCGGGCCTTGCTCCTGCTTCCCGCTCACCTTCCTCTGCCCCCATTTCGATGTGACCATCTATTACAACAACTCGAATATCTACCCGCCCGAGGAATTCCATAGGCGCTTAGAGGAACTCAAGACGCTTCTGACCTACATCAAAAGGGATTACGGTTTCGACGTGGACCTCATCGTCCCCGCCTACGACCATCCCGACTACATGAAGGACATCGAACCCTATAAGCACACCAGAGAAGGCGGCGAGCGCTGCCACGTCTGCTATGAGAAGCGCATGGCCGAGGCCTATGACTTCGCCGAGGAGCACGGCTTCGACTATTTCACCACCGTCATGACCATCTCCCGCCAAAAGGATTCCCAGGTCATGAACGAGATCGGCAAGAAGCTCGAGCAGAAGCACGCCCACACCAAATACTTCTATTCCGACTTCAAGAAGAACAACGGCCAGCTCAAGGGGACCGAGATGCGGAAGCACTACGGCCTCTACAATCAGCTCTACTGCGGCTGCGAGTATTCCCTCGCCGAAGCGCAGGACCGCATCAAGCGCGCCGAAGCAAACAAAAATTGACATCCCAAATACATCAAGCTGGCCCATTTGCCAGCTTTTGTTTACGCCCTCGGAAACCTATCTCCGACTTTCGGTACCCAAAAGTAGCAGTTGGCTAAAACAGCCTTAAATCCTTACTACCTGCACGCGCCGAAGCGCGCGACCCAAAATCCAAAAATTGAAATATAAAAACATGAAAACTTTGTGCACGATGCACAATTTTTGAATAACTTCGATGCCGTCAAAACTTTTTTGGCGGATTTGAAAGTTAAAAGCCCAAAAATAAAGATTACATGCGAAAAAATGGAAAAATTTGCTTGCTCTTGGAACCCTATGCGCGTACTCTTATGCACGCTGGCGCTTGCGATGAAATGCGAGGTTGCCGACACACCCACAGGCGTTGTCATGAAGAGGTGGTCGGGGAATTCGCATAGAGCATAGACGCCAAGAAGCCTGAAAGAACATCAATAGGAGGAAAATTCATGGCAAAAGAAACAGCGATTCGGGTTCGCTTAATGGCCAACGATCACAAGATCCTCGACCTCAGCGTTGAGAAGATCCTCGAAGTTGCCAAAAAGACCGGCGCTGGTGTGAAGGGACCCATCCCTCTCCCCACCGACAAAGAGGTGTACACCATCCTCCGCGCTACCTTCAAATACAAGGATAGCCGCGAGCAGTTTGAGATCCGCACCCACAAGCGCCTCATCTACGTCACCCACCCGACAAAAGAGACCGTCGATACCTTGAGGAGGCTTGACCTGCCCTCTGGCGTCGACATCAACATCAAGTTATAAGGAGGACCAAAATCATGAAATCCATCATCGGAAGAAAAATGGGCATGACCGAGGTCTTTGCCCCAGACGGAACCATGTATCCGGTCACCGTCATCGAGGTGCTCCCGAACGTCATCGTTGCGAAGAAGACCATCGAGAAGGATGGTTACGAAGCTGTCCAGGTCGGTTATGAAGACAAGGCCGAACGCCTTCTCAACAAACCGGAAAAGGGCATCTACAAGAAAGCCAAAGTCGCCACCAAAGCCAATCTCTACGAGCTCAAGGGCGATGAGGTCTACGGCAAAGAAGTCGGAGACACCCTGACCGCCGCCTTGTTCGCCACCGGCGAAGTGATCGACATCATCGGTCACAACAAAGGCCACGGCTACACCGGCACCATCAAGAGGTACCATCACACCATCGGTCCGAAGGGCCATGGCTCCGGATATCACCGCGGAATCGGTTCGCTCGCCAACAACGGCCGCTGCAACAACCGCGTCATCCCCGGCAAGAAGATGTCCGGCCACTGGGGACCCAAGCAGGTCACCCTCCAGAACATCACCGTCATCGAGAGCAACCCCGAGAAAGGCTACATCCTCGTCAAGGGCGGCGTTCCTGGACCCAAGAAGGCGATCGTCATGCTCCGCAGCGCCGTTCGCCATCAGTTCAAAAAGCCAGTCGTCAAAGAGCTCGTCAACCATGAGCCGAAAGGAGAATAACAATGGCCGAAAAGAAAATCTCTGTGCCAGTTGTTAAGCTGACTGGCGAGGCCGCCGGCAAGATCGACCTGAACCCCGAAGTCTTCGGAGTCAAGGACGTCAACCAGCAGGTGGTCCACGATGCCGTCGTCGTTTACCAGGCCAACCTCCGTCAGGCAACCGCCAAGACGAAGAAGCGCCATGAGGTGAGCGGCACCGGCAAGAAGCCCTGGAGACAAAAAGGAACTGGGCGCGCCCGCTCGGGTGACGCGCAGAGCCCGGTCTGGGTCGGAGGCGGCAACGTCTTCGGACCTGACGGAACCCAGAACTACAAGCTTTCCCAGAACAAGAAAGCCCACAAGCTCGCCCTCAAGTCCGTGCTCACCGAAAAGGTCGGCAACGGCTTGATCGTGGTCGACGACCTCAAGCTCGCCGACAAGAAATCCAAGTCCTTCGCCACCGCCCTCAAGGCGATCAAGGCCGAAGGCAAAGTCCTCGTGGTCGTCGACGGCGACAACGAGAACCTCGTCCTCGCCGCCCGCAACATCGGCTGCGTCGGACTGGTCGAACCGACCAACATCGCCGTCTACGACGTCCTGAACTTCGACACCATCGTGGTCTCGAAGGACGGCGTCAAGCAAATCGAGGAGGCCCTGAAGTAATATGGCAGACGAAATCAAAGCCGCGGAAGCGGTCGTAGAAGAAGCCCCCAAGAAGAAGGCTCCCGCCAAGAAAGCCGCCCCCAAGAAGGCTGCTGCCAAGAAAGAAGCCCCGGCCGAGGCTCCCGTCGAGGAAGCCAAGCCCAAGAAGGCCGCGAAGAAAGCTCCGGCCAAGAAGGCTGAGGAAGCTCCGAAGAAGAACTTCCCGAAGCCGACCGTCCATGACTTCGAAGTGATCGATGCTCCGCACATCACCGAAAAGACCATGGCCCTCATGCAGAACGCGAACAAGGTCACCGTCAAGGTCCACGCCTCTGCCAACAAGATCGAGATCAAGAACGCCTTCGAGCGCGTCTTCCAGGTCAAGGTCGTCGATGTCAAAGTCCTCAATCAGAGGGCCAAGTCCACGACCCGCGGCGGACGTTATGCCGGCAAGATCTCCGGCTTCAAGAAGGCCGTCGTCACCATTGCCGACGGCGAAGCCCTCGATCTCTTCAAAGAGTAAGGAATCACCCTCTTATATATATAAATAAGGATATATAGGAAAAGCATCCAATATAGGAGACCAAAAAGAATGGCAATCAGAACTTACCGTCCTTACACGAAGTCGCGTCGCGCTATGACGAACTCGACCTTCGAGGACATCAGCAAAAAGGCTCCTGAAAAATCGCTGCTCGCCCCCAAGAAGAAAACGGGCGGCCGCAACAATCAGGGCAAAATCACCTGCCGCCACATCGGAGGCGGCAACAAGAACCGCTACAGGATCATCGACTTCCGCCGCCGCAAGGATGGCATCCCCGCCACCGTCAAGGCGATCGAGTACGATCCTAACCGCAACGCGAACATCGCGCTCATCTGCTACGCCGACGGCGTCAAAGCCTACATCCTCGAGCCCCAGGGCCTGAAGGTCGGCGACACCGTCATCTCGGGCGAGTCCACCGACATCAAAGTCGGCAACTGCCTCGAAATGCAGAACATCCCTGAAGGAACCTTCATCCACAACCTCGAGCTCCAGCCCGGCAAGGGCGGCCAGATGTGCCGCGCCGCCGGAACCTCGGCTCAGATCCTCGGCCTTGAAGGCAAATACGTCATCGTCCGCCTCGCCTCGAGCGAAGTGAGGAAAGTCCTCAAGAACTGCCGCGCCACCATCGGCGTCGTCGGCAACGAAGACTGGAACCTCATCAACTTCGGCAAGGCCGGCAAATCCCGCTGGAAGGGCGTTCGCCCGACCGTCCGTGGCTCCGCCATGAACCCGGTTGACCACCCCCACGGCGGCGGCGAGGGCAAGTGCCCCGTCGGCCGCGATGCGCCTCGCTCCCCCTGGGGCAAGCGCACCCAAGGCGTCAAGACTCGCAGAGTCAAAAAGAATTCCACCCGCCTCATCGTCAGGCGCAGAAGCAAGTAAGAAAGGAGATAGAAGAACATGTCACGTTCAAGCAAGAAGGCCCCCTTCGTTGACGAATATCTTCTCAAGAAGGTCGAAGCCCTCCAAAAATCTGGCAAGAAAGAGATCATCAAGACCTGGTCTCGCCGTTCCACCATCTATCCCGCTTTCGTGGAACAGACCTTCGCCGTCTATAACGGCCACGAGCACATCACCGTCTATGTGACGGAGGATATGGTCGGCCACAAGCTCGGCGAATTCGCCCCCACCCGCAACTTCCCGGGACACCACGGCAACAACGTCGGTGACAAGGGCGCGAAGAAGTAAGGAGAAGGATCATGGCTGAAGAAAAGAAAACCGTGAAGAAGGCCGCCCCCAAGAAGGAAGCCGCTCCGGAAGAGAAGAAGACCGTGAAGAAGGCCGCCGCCAAGAAGGCAGCCCCCGCTCCGGAAGAGAAGAAGCCCGCCAAGAAGGCAGCCGCCAAGAAAGCGGCGAAGAAAGAGGAACCGAAGCCCGAGCCCGAAAAACCGGCCCGCGACTCCGCCCGCTGCTTCGTCCGCGACGTCCGCATCACCCCGCGCAAAGTCCGCCTCGTCGCGAACCTCGTCAGGGGCAAGGACGTCAAGGTCGCCCTCGCGATCCTCGCTCAGACCAACCGCGTCGCCGCGAAGCCGGTGGCCAAGGCAATCGCTTCGGCGAGCGCCAACGCCATCAACAACTTCGGGCTCGACAAGGATTCGCTCTACGTCAGCGAAATCCAGGTCGGCGATGGCCTCAAGATCAAGCGCTACATCCCCCGCGCCAAGGGCAGCGCTTCCGGAATCATCAAGCGCAACGCAAACCTCACCGTCGTGGTGAAGGAAAGAAACTAAGGAGAACCGATAACTATGGGACAAAAAGTCAATGCAGTCGGAATGCGTATCGGCATTAACCGCGACTGGAACTCCAAGTGGTTCGCCTCCAAGAAGGATTACGGCGACTTCCTCGTCGAGGACATCGCCATCCGCAAATACTTCGACAAAGAGCTCAAGAACTCCATGCTCTCCCACGTGACCATCAATCGCGTGAAGACCGATAAGGGACACGATGTCCGCATCGCCGTCTACGTCGCCCGCCCGGGTGACGTCCTAGGACAAGATGGCGCCAACATCACCCGCATCCGCAAGGAGGTCGAGAAGATCGTCAAGTCCGGACGCCTCAAGATCGACGTCGTCGAAGTGAAGAACCCGGACCTCGACGCAACCTTGGTCGCCAAGTGGATCGCGAGCGAGCTCGAAAACCGCGCCGCCTTCCGCTCGACCATGAAGAAAGCCCTCATGAGGATGCGCAAAGCCGGCGCGAAAGGATGCAGGACCCTCTGCTCCGGACGTCTTGGCGGCGCAGAAATCGCCCGCTCCGAAGGCTATAAGGACGGTGTCGTTCCCCTACACACCCTCCGCGCAGACATCGACTTCGCCCACGTTCCCGCCGCGACCACCTATGGCAACATCGGCGTGAAGGTGTGGATCTGCCGCTCCCTCAACAAAGTCGGGACCGAAGAAGTCAACGAACCCGCACCTCGCGACCCCCGCGATTTCCGCGACCCCCGCGGCGACCGCCGCGGCGAAAGGCGCGGTGCTCCGAAAGGAGGAGTGAACAATGCTCCAGCCAAAACGCGTTAAGTATCGCCGCCCGCACGGGCTCAAATACGAAGGCAAGGCGAAAGCCGGCACCAGCATCGACTTCGGCGAATTTGGCCTAGTCGCCCTCGAGGGCAACTACGTCACCGATCACCAGATCGAATCCGCCCGTATCGTGCTCGCCCGCTACACCGACCGCGCCGGGAAAGTCTGGATCAGGATCTTCCCGCATCTTGCCAAAACCAAGAAACCCGCCGAAGTCCGTATGGGTTCCGGCAAAGGCAGCCCCGAAGGTTGGGTCGCCGTCGTCAAGAAGGGCCGCGTGATGTTCGAAATCGGCGGCATCGACGAAAAGATCGCGTGCGAAGCGCTCCGCCTCGCCGCCTACAAGCTCCCGCTCAAGTGCAAGGTCGTCAAGAGGACCAAAGCCCTGTCCGAGGAAGAGCGCCTCAAGATGGAAGCGGCCCACGAGTCCAGCCTTGAAGCGATCGCCGAAGAGGCCGCCAACCAGGTCGAGACCATCTCCGACACCGGCAATGACGAGCCCAAGGAGGAGAAAGAATGACAGTCAAGGAACTCCGCGAGCTCACGCCCGCCGAACTCGACCAGAAGATCTACGATCTGAAGGAAGAACTGTTCGAACTCCGCCGCAAGAAAGCGGTCGGCAGCCTTGAAAGAGGCGAACAGATCCGCATCGTCCGCAAGGACCTTGCCAAAGCAGAAACCGTTAAGCGCCAAATCGAGCTTAACATCGCCAAGTAAGTGAAGAAAGGATAAGACAATGGAAAGAAATCATCGCACCAGCGTCCAGGGCGTCGTCACCTCCGTCAATATGGCGAAGACGATCGTCGTCACCGTCTCCACCGAACGCAACCATCCGATGTACAACAAGCGCGTCGGATATTCCAAGAAGTACTACGCCCATGACGAGAACGGCGTCGCCCAGGTCGGCGACACCGTCACCATCATGGCCTGCCGCCCGATCAGCAAGCTCAAGAGGTTCCGCCTCGTGAGCGTCGACAAGAAGGCGGTCATCGCCGAAGCAGCCGCCGACGTCGAAGCCTCCCTCGAGGCCGCCGAAGGCAGCGCGGCCGAAGTTGAAACCAAGGAGGCCGAATAATGGTTCAGAACGAAACCAATCTCGTGGTCGCCGACAACTCCGGCGCCCGCTCGGTCCGCGTCTTCCGCCAGTACGGCGGATCGCGCCGCAAGGTCAGCTCCATCGGAGACGTCGTCCTCTGCGCCGTCAAGGAAGCGATTCCTAATGGCAAGGTGAAGAAGTCCGACGTCGTCAAGGGAGTCATCGTCCGCGTCAAGCACCCCGTGCAGCGCAAGGACGGCTCGACCATCTCGTTCGATGATAACGCGATCGTCATCATCGACAATGACGGCAACCCCGTCGGCACCCGCGTCTTCGGACCGGTGGCCCGCGAACTCCGTGAGAAGGGATACATGAAGATCGTCTCCCTCGCTCCCGAGGTCCTATAAGGAAAGGAGATCAGTAATCTATGAACATCAAAAAAGGTGATAAGGTCATCGTGATCTCCGGCAATGACAAAGGCAAGACCGGCATCGTCCAGCGCGTCTACCCGAAGCTCAACAAAGTGGTGGTGGAAGGCGTGAACGTCCGCAAGAAGCACAGGAAGCCCACCCAGGCCGTCCCCGAAGGCTCCATCGCCGACGTCTATTGCCCCATCGATGCGAGCAACGTCGCCCTCATCGACCCGAAAACCAAAAAGCCCACCCGCGTCCACTACGGCGAGGTCAAGGGCAAGAAAGTGCGCCTCGCCAAGTCCGGCGAGAGCCTAGACTAAGGAGGAAGCTGAAACATGGCTACTGCTAAGAAAAAAGCCGTTGAAGCGGCCCCCGCAGCGGAGAACGTCAAGTACGTGAACCGCCTGCAGAAGAAATACCGCGAGGAGATCGTCCCCGCCCTCATCAAGGAATACAACTATTCCACCCCGATGCAGGCGCCGCGCCTCGAGAAGATCGTCATCAACATGGGCGTTGGCGACGCTACCCAGAATTCCAAGGCCCTCGATGACGCGGTCAACGACCTCACCATCATCTCCGGCCAGAAGCCCATCATCACCAAGGCCAAGAAATCCATCGCGACCTTCAAGGTCCGCGAAGGACAGGAAATCGGCTGCAAGGTGACCCTCCGCGGCCTCAGGATGTACGAGTTCCTCGACAAGCTCGTCTCCATCGCCCTGCCCCGCGTCCGCGACTTCCGCGGCGTGAGCAGGAACGCATTCGATGGCCACGGCAACTACACCCTCGGCCTCAAGGAGCAGCTCGTCTATCCTGAGATCGACTTCGACAAGGTTGCCAAGGTCCGCGGCATGGACGTCGTCATCGTCACCACCGCGCTGAGCGACAAAGAAGCGTATTCCCTGCTCGAGAAGCTCGGAATGCCCTTCCGCAAATAAGGAGCGACAACAATGGCAAAGAAATCACTAATCGCCAAGGCCAACAGGACCCCGAAATTCTCGACCCGCGCTTACACCCGCTGCAAGCGCTGCGGCCGTCCCCACGGCGTCATCCGCCGCTTCGGCCTCTGCCGCATCTGCCTGCGCGAACTCGCCTACAAGGGCGAAATCCCCGGCCTCAAGAAGGCCTCTTGGTAAGGAAAGGAGATACAAGAACATGAACGCAGATCCCATCGCCGATATGCTCACCCGTATCCGCAACGCCAACGCGCTGCGCTACGAGGAAGTCTCCATGCCCACCTCCAAGATGAAGGAAGGCATCGCCAAAATCCTCAAGAACCAGGGCTTCATCAACGACTATAAGGTCGCTGGCGAAGGCGTCGAGAAGACCTTGACCATCACCCTCAGGTATTCGAACACCGGAACGCGCGCCATCACCGGACTGCGCCGCGTCTCGAAGCCGGGCCTCCGCGTCTACGCGGAATCCGACAAGATCCCGAGCGTCCTCAAGGGCCTCGGCATCGCGATCGTCTCCACCCCGAACGGACTCCTCACTGACCGCCAGGCCAGGAAGCAGAACGTCGGCGGAGAGATCCTCTGCTACGTCTGGTAATTTGGAAGGAAGAAACAATTATGTCTCGTATCGGATTGAAACCCGTCTCTCTTCCCGCCGGCGTCACCGTTGATGTCAAAGACGGCGCCGTCGCTGTCAAAGGTCCCAAAGGCGAATTAAGTGTGGCATATCCCAGCTGCATCAGCGTCGAGGTGAACGGCAGCGAGCTCTTAGTCAAGAGGGCCAATGAAGAAAAGAAGTCCCGTGAGAACCATGGCACCGTCCGCGCCAACATCGCGAACGCCGTCAAGGGCGTCTCCGAAGGCTTCACCACTGAGCTCGAGATCTCCGGCATCGGCTATCGCGGCGCGATGCGCGGGAAGGACCTCGTCCTCAACGTGGGCTACTCCCACGAAGTCGTCATCCACCCCGTCGAGGGCGTGACCATCGCCATGGTCAAGGATGACACCCATATCGCCGTCACCGGCATCGACCGCCAGAAAGTCGGCCAGATCGCCGCGTTGATCCACGACACCAAGCGCCCCGAGCCCTATGGTGGCAAAGGCATCAAGTACAAGGGCGAGCAGATCATCCGCAAGGAAGGTAAGCGCGCCACCGCCGGCGGCAAGAAGTAATAGGAGCGAAATACCATGATCAAAAACGAATCTAGGAACAGCGTTCGCCAGCGCCGCCACGCCCGCGTGCGTGCCAAGGTCAGCGGCACCGCTGAAAAACCCCGTCTCTGCGTCTTCCGCTCCAACAAGAACATCGAAGCCCAGATCATCGATGACGTCAAAGGCGTCACCCTCGTCTCCGCGTCGTCCCTTGCGATGAAGCTCGAGAACGGCGGCAACTGCGAAGCGGCCGCCAAAGTCGGCGCCGAACTCGCCAAGAGGGCGAAGGAAAAAGGCATCGAAGTCGTGGTCTTCGACCGCGGCGGATACATCTACCACGGGCGCATCGCCGCCCTCGCCGACGCGGCTCGCGAAGGCGGGCTGAAGTTCTAAGGAGAAAAGCCAATGGAAGAAGAAAACAAGATCGTCGCGGAAGAAGTCACCGAGGCCCCCGCTGAGGAAGCGGCGCCCGCCGAAGGCGAAAACCGCGGCTACGAGCCCCATGGCTCCGCCTCCGCTCCCCGTCCTGGCGACAGGAAATACGGAAACCGCAAAGGCCGCCCCTCCGAGAGGAGGCAGGGCCGCGGCGGATTCCGCGGGAAGACCGATGACTATGCCGAGCGCGTAGTCCACATCAACCGCATCTCCAAGACCACCCAAGGCGGCAAGAACGTCCGCTTCTCGGCCCTCGCGGTCGTCGGCGACGGCAAAGGCAAATACGGCTTCGCCCTCTCCAAATCCGGTGAGGTCCCCGACGCCATCAAGAAGGCCCTTGCCAAAGCCCGCAAGCAGATGGTCTCCATCGAAATCGTCAAAGGCGGCACGATCGCCCACGACGTCGAGGGCAAATTCGGCTCGACCAAGGTCGTCCTTAAGCCCGCAAAGCCCGGCACCGGCATCGTCGCCGGCGGCGCAGTCCGCGCGATCCTCGAGCTCGCCGGCATGAAGAACATCGTCTCCAAGGTCTACGGGTCCCGCGCCCCGATCAACATCCTCCGCGCGACCGACAACGGACTCAAGCAGCTCAAGAGGTATGACGAAGTCATGCTTCTCCGCGGCCTCAAGACCGAGGAGCAGCTAAGAGCCCAGAAGCGCGCCGCTGCCCCGGCAGCCCCCGCTGAAGAGAAAGGAGAATAACGATGTCCTCTCTATCGACTCTAAAGAACGCCGAAGGCGCCCGCATGGGCTCCTTCCGCAAAGGCCGCGGCCGCGGAACCGGCAACGGCAAGACCGCCGGACACGGCCAGAAAGGCCAGGGCGCCCACGCCCACACCAAGGCCAACGGCTTCGAAGGCGGCCAGACTCCGGTCGCCCGCAGGCTTCCGAAATTCGGCGCCCGCAAAACCCACAAGAACCGCAGGATCGTCTATGCCGTCATCAACCTCGACCGCCTCAACGCGTTCGAAGACGGCACTCTCGTGAATGCCGCGTTGCTCATCGAGAAAGGCTTCGTCAAGAAGGAACTCGATGGCATCAAGGTCCTCGGAAATGGCGAGCTCACCAAGAAGCTCACCGTCGAGGCCAAGGCTTTCTCCGCCTCCGCTAAGGCGGCGATCGAAGCCAAAGGCGGGGAAGCGAAGGTCATCGAATAATGAAGAAGTTCGTCTCGATCTTTAAGAATAAGGAAATCGTGAATCGCATTTTCTTCACGATCATGATCCTGTTCGTCCTGAGGATCGGGGCGGCTATCACGGTTCCAGGCGTCACGGTCGGCGAACAGCTCGCCAACGCCATGAATTCCGGCAATGCCATCGCCATGATGGACTTGCTCGGAGGCGGCGCGCTATCGAATTTCTCGATATTCGCACTCGGCGTCTCGCCTTACATCACCGCCCAGATCATCATCCAACTCTTGTCGAAGGACGTGTTGCCCGCGCTGACGGAACTCTCCAAGCAGGGCCAATACGGCCGCAAGAAAATCGAGATGGCTACCCGTTACCTGACTTTGCTCCTCGGAGCGGTGCAGGCCTACGGCATCATCAAGACGATGCAGAACAACGACTACATCAGCTTGAACCTGGAAGATAACTTCTGGACCTACGCCTATATCGTCACCGTCTTATTGGCGGGCGCGATGCTCACCATGTGGCTCGGCGACCAAATCACCGAGAAAGGCTTAGGAAACGGCATCTCCGTCATCATCTTCGCCGGCTGCGTCCGCTCGCTGCCGGTCCAAATCAGCACCGCTTGGACCAAATGGGTCACAAGCAATATCGACCATGGGTCCACGGCCCTCATCCGCGGCTCGTTCCAATTCGCCCTCTACGTGCTCGCCTTCATCGCGATCACCGGCGGCGTCGTGTTCTTCGAGCTTGCGCGCCGCAAGATCCCGGTCCAGCACGCCGGCAAAGGCGGGCAGACCGCATCCATGGCCCGCGCCTCGTTCTTGCCCATCAAGGTCAACAGCGCCGGCGTCATCCCCGTCATCTTCGCCTCGTCCATCATGATGGCCCCCTCGGTCATCGCGAGCTTCATCAGCGAGGACGCGGCCAACGCAGCGTGGCTTGGAATCTTCAACTACTCGTCGATGTTCACGATGCCCGGCATCAACGGCTCGACGTGGCAAATGCCTTGGGGACTCCTCATATACCTGACGCTCGTCATCGCCTTCACCTTCTTCTACTCCCAGATGGAAATGGATCCCGAGCAACTCGCGGACAACTTCCAGAAGAACGGCTCCTACATCCCGGGCATCCGCCCTGGCAAGGAGACCGAACGCTACGTCGGAAAGGTGCTCAACAGAGTCACCTGCATCGGCGCCCTCTCCCTCGCGGCGATCAGCTGCCTCCCCATCGCGCTCACCCTTTCCGGAGTCTTCGGAAACGATTCGAGCCTTGCGATCGGCGGAACCGGCATGATCATCGTCGTCGGCGTCTGCATCGAGATCAACAACCAGATCGATGGCTTGCTGGCCGGCAAATCGTTCGAAGAAGTCCAAGGAGGCATCTAATCCATGCTTAACATCATTCTCATGGGTCCCCCGGGCGCCGGCAAAGGCACCCAGGCGACCAACATCGTCGACTCCTTCCACCTCCCGCATATCTCCACCGGGGACATGTTCCGCGAGGCGATCGCCCAGGGTACCCCCGTGGGCCTCAAGGCGAAGGAGATCATCGCCCGCGGCGACCTCGTCCCCGACGAAGTCACCGTCGCGCTCGTCAGGGAGCGCCTCTCCAAGGACGACTGCGCGAACGGCTATCTCTTAGATGGCTTCCCGCGCACCATCCCCCAGGCCGAGGCCCTTGATAAGCTCGGGCCTGAAATCGGCCGTGAGGTGAACCTCGTCATCGACCTCTCCGTCCCCGAAGAGGAACTGGTCTCGAGGATCTCCGGACGCAGGGTCTGCCCCAAGTGCGGCGCTTCATACCACATCAAGAACATGAAGCCCGCGGTGGAAGGCATCTGCGACCGCTGCGGCGCGGAGCTGATCCAAAGGAAAGACGACAACGCCGAATCCTTCCAGGTCCGCCTGCAGAACTATTACGCTTCGACCCAGCCGCTCGTCGATTACTACAAGAAGCAGGGCATCTACCATTGCTTCGACGGGATGGTCGGCAGGGCTAACTTGGAAAAGCAGATCAATGCGCTGCTAGAGGAAAACAAGTAAATGATCATCATCAAGTCCCCACGCGAAATAGCGCTTATGCGAGAAGCCGGTCGCGTGACGGCCTTGGCCCTCGAAGAAGCGGGGAAGCTCGTCAAGCCGGGCGTCTCCACCAAATTCCTCAATGACGAAATCGATCGCATCATCCGAGAGCAGGGCGGCCGCCCAGCCGAACTAGGCTATTACGGCTACCCCGCCTCGGTGTGCATCTCGGTCAATGAAGTCATCCTCCACGGCATCCCCTCGGACAAAAAGATCCTCCGGGATGGCGACATCGTCTCGCTCGACCTCGTCGTCGAGAAGGACGGCTACATGGGGGACGCCTGCCGCACCTATCCCGTCGGGATCTGCGGCGAGCGCGCCCTAAGGATGATCGAAATTGCCAAGGAAGCCTTCGAAGCCGCGGTGGCCCAGGTGAAGCCTGGCAACCACGTCGGCGACGTGAGCCACGCGATCGAAGAAGTCGCCAAGAAGTACGGATGCTCCGTCCCCCGCGATTACACGGGGCACGGGATCGGAACCTCGATGCATGAGGATCCCTACATCCCTTGCTACGGCACGCCAGGCACTGGCCCCGTATTGAGGGAAGGGATGACCATCGCCGTCGAGCCGATGATCCTCGAGCGCCACAATGCAGTCAGGGTGCTTAAAGATGGTTGGACCGTCGTCAGCAAAGACGGGGGACTGACCTCCCATTACGAGAACACCCTCGCCGTCACCAAAGACGGCTACGAAATCTTAACGAAGCGATAACGCTTCCAAGGAGGAACCGATTTGAGCAAAGAAGATTGCATCGAAGTCGAGGCGACGGTATTGGAATGTTTGCCCAATGCCAACTTCAAGGTGAAGCTCGCCAACGGAGCCGTTGTCCAGGCCTGCGTTTCGGGAAAAATCCGGATGAACTACATCCGCATTCTCCCCGGCGATAGGGTAACGGTCCAATTCTCACCTTATGATCTAACACGCGGGCGCATCACGTTCCGCTACAGGAACTAACGTTACAACAAGGAGTAACAATCATGAAAGTCAGACCGTCTGTCAAGCCGATTTGCGACAAGTGCAAAGTCATTCGGCGCCATGGCAAAGTCATGGTTATCTGCCCCAACCCCAAGCACAAGCAGCGTCAGGGTTGAGCCAAGAAAGGAATTAAACAAACATGGCACGTATTGTCGGGGTCGATATCCCCAATGAGAAGCGCATCGTCGTGTCCCTTACCTACATCTATGGCATCGGACCTTCGACCGCCAAGAAAATCCTCGCCGAAGTCGGCATCTCCGAAGACATCCGCACCAAGGATCTCTCCGATGAGCAGTTGACCGCCCTCCGCGCCGACGTCGCGAAGTACCACACCGAAGGCGACCTCCGCCGCGAGGTCTCCCTCAACATCAAGCGCCTCTGCGAAATCGGCTGCTACCGCGGCCAGCGCCACAAGAAGGGCCTGCCGGTCCGCGGCCAGCGCACCCGCACCAACGCCCGCACCCGCAAGGGCAAGAAGAAGACCGTCGCCAACAAGAAGCAGGCGACCAAGTAAGGAGGTAAACGATAATGGCACCCAAGAAAGCCTCCAAAGGCAAATCCACCAGCGCCCGCAAAAAGAAGATCAAGCGCAATTTTGTAAAGGGCGTTGCGCACATCCACAGCACCTTCAACAACACCATCGTCACCATCACCGATCCCCAGGGCAACGTCATCGCCTGGTCCTCGGCCGGCGCCCTTGGCTACAAAGGCGCGAAGAAGTCCACTCCGTTCGCCGCGCAGCTCGCCGCTCAGGCCGCTGCCAAGACCGCGTATGACCAGGGCATCCGCCAGGTCGACGTCGACGTCAAAGGCCCCGGAGCGGGCCGTGAATCCGCCGTCCGCGCCATCGCGGCCAGTGGTCTCCAGGTCCTCTCGATCGAAGACACCACCCCGATCCCGCACAACGGCTGCCGCCCGCCGAAGCGCCCCCGCGGTTAGTCTCCGCCTAATCCGACTCGCTACACACATTTACATAGGAGGAATAGCTAACCATGGCTAAAACTAACGATAAGAACATCGAAGCAACCAAACTCCCCAACCCGTTTGAACCGGTCACCGTTACCCCCGAAGTCAATGACGAAGCCGAGCACTATGCCAAGTTCGTCATCAAGCCCCTCGAAAGGGGATTCGGGATCACCGTCGGGAACGCCCTCCGCCGCGTCCTGCTGAGCGCCCTTCCGGGAGCCAGCGTCGTCGCCGTTCAGATCGAAGGCGTCCGCCACGAATTCACCGCGATCCCGGGCGTCCTCGAAGACGTCACCGCGATCGTCTTGAACCTCAAGGACCTCGTTCTCAAGATCGATGACTCGAGCACCGACCTCAAGAGGATCGACGTCGACGTCAAGGGTCCCTGCACCCTGACCGCCGGCGACCTTGAGCTCCCCGCCCTCGTCTCGGTCGTGAACCCCGACCTCGAGATCGCCCATCTCAATGAGAAGGGCCATCTCAAGATGACCATCTACATCTCCCGCGGCCGCGGCTACGCCACTGCGGAGCAGAACAAGGTCGACCGCAAGATCGACACCGTCGGCGTCATCACCACCGACTCCAACTACACCCCCGTCGTGAAAGTCGCTTACTCCGTTGAGCCGACCCGCGTCGGACACGATTCGAAGTTCGATGAGCTCACCCTCGAGGTGACCACGAACGGTTCGATCAAGCCGCACGAAGCCGTCGCGATGGCCGCGCAGCTCCTCGTCGCCCACTTCCAGCTCTTCGTCGAGCTCGAGGAAAGCGTCAAGGACTACAAGCTCGTCAAAGACGAAGCCAAGCCCGAAGAGAACAAGTTCCAGAACATGCTCATCGAAGAGCTTGACCTGAGCGTCCGCAGCAACAATTGCCTCAAGAGGGCCGGCATCTCCACCGTCATGGAACTCACTCAGAAGAGCGAGGACGAGATGATGAAGGTCCGCAACCTCGGCAAGAAGTCCCTTAAGGAAGTCAAAGAGAAGCTCGCTTTGATCGGGCTCCACTTCCGCGATTATGTAGGAGAATAACAACATGGCAGCACAAGGAAGAAAGAACGTCCACGGCAAAGCCGGCGTTCGCTTCAAGGCCGGTTATACCGCGTCCAAGAACAAAGCGATGCTCCGCAACGTCGTCACCGACCTCATCCTCAACGGTGAAGTCAAAGTGACCTCGGGCGTCACCAAAGAGCTCAAGAGCCTCGCCGACCACCTGGTCACCCTCGCCAAGAGGGGCGACCTCCACGCCCGCCGCCTCGCGGCCCAGGTCGTTCGCACCAACGTCGAGAAAGACGGCAAGAATGCCCTCACCGTCCTCTTCAGCGAGATCGGCCCCCGCATGGCGAAGCGCAACGGCGGCTACACCAAAGCGTATAAGCTCGGCCTCCGCCGCGGCGATTCCGCCGAGGTGAACCTCGTCCGCTGGTCCGACTGATTCGGCAAGCGAAAATACCAATGATAAGGATCGTCCCACGACGGTCCTTTTCTCATATTTGGCCCCTAGAAGGCCCGTAGGCGCGTTTTGCTATGCCTTAGGTATTAATCCCCTTCACGACCTTTCGCTTCTCCTAGGGCCACTGGGCGTCGCCCGAGATGAGCGCGAGCGGTCTGCGGGGTGACCCTCCCGCCCCCTGACCAAATCTGTCACCGCCAAAAATCGATCCGATGGAGGCATGTACGCATATTCAACGAAAAAGAGGACCTGCGAAGTCCTCTTGGTGTCGTAGCGGGGCAAAATAATGGGTTTTGCGCAATTCCGTTAGGGGCGTGTATGCGTTATTGCTCGTCCAGGTTGGCGGCGCACTGGTTGCAGACCTTCGATCCCGGGGGATTGATGAACCCGCACTTCCTGCAGACGATAGGATCCTCGGCTTTTTCCTCGGGGGAACGCTCCCTGACCTCCAACCCATCGTCATGATCGTAGTCGAAGCGGTGGTCCTGTCCTTCGCTAGCGAACTCATGGGGCGGCTCAACAGGGGATTCCGCGGGGGACGTGGCGCCGTTCTTCTCCATTGCCTTAGCGATCTTGATGGTCCTTATGAGATTCCAGATGCTTCCGGCTATGATGAGGACCGGAACGATGAAGAAGGGCAGGAAAAAATAGATGGGGTAGGATGAATCGAGCCCCATCGAAAGGGCTATCGCGATGAAAACCGTGCAGAAGATGACCGAAATGAGGCTCATGACGGCCGCGGAGACGATCATCGCGCGCGGGCTAGAAGGGGTCCCGGGCTGGACGTGCGACATATGGTGCATGTGGTGATGGAAATTGTGGTGGTGATGATGATGGTGCATGTACGTTACCTCCAGATCGATCGGCTTCGCAAAAAGCCCAATAGTATAACTTTGTTATATCCGTATGTGAAGATTGTTAGCGCGCTTTGGTCGCAAACCAAAAACTATCCGAATTCCCGCAAACTTTTCGCCGCCCAAAACTCGTTTCATGCGACCCCTGTCCGATATTTCGCTGACGGAGCGGTGGGGGCGGTTAGCGGGGATTCTCCCGCCCCGACAGCCTTTTAGGCTCGGGCGGGGGCCAATGGGACTTTTGCTCAAATAGATTTAAGAGCATAATTATCCGCATGGGAAAGAAGGCGCCTATCTTGATTCTCGCGGTGGCGGGGCTC
>JAILKX010000215.1 GCA_024693415.1 Bacilli bacterium | reverse complement strand
GGCGCCGCCCGAGGGTCTAGGAATGGAAAAGAGGAGGATGGTTTGGTAAAGTTATCGCCATGGAAATCGAAAAAGTATCAAAAGCGTGGGATTGGTCGAAGGCCGATGCCCCAAGCTGGCTTGAGCCGGCGAAAGAATCCTTCTACCTCTTGGAGAGGTGGAAGAAGCAGGGGAAGGACAGGTTCATGGATTATGGATGCGGCCTAGGGCGTCATTCATTGTTCTTCGCGTCCAACGGATTCAAAGTGAAGGCGTTCGACCTATCCGATGAAGCGGTGGATGAACTCAAAGCGAAGGCGGGGGATCTGACGATCGAGGTCAAAAGAAGCGACATGCATCACGTGGATTACCCGGATGGCTGCGTCGATTGCCTGCTCGCCTACCACGTCGTCTCCCATACCGACGAAAAGGGGATACGCCTGGTGGCGAAGGAGATGGAGCGCCTCCTCGACGAAGGCGGCGAGTTCTACCTCGACCTCTGCGACCAGTCGGGATGGATGTTCACCAAGTCTGGATATCCGCATCTTGACGATAGCACAGTCATTAGCCAAGAGGAGGGCCCGGAGTTCGGGATACCTCACCTTTGCGTCACCAAGGAGATGGTGAAGGATATCTTTTCCGCGTTCGAGATCGTCGAGATCGAGCAGCGGATCTCCTATGACGGAAATTTAAAAGAGCGTTACCGCCACTACTGGGTTTTGGGGCGGAAACGCTCGTGAATTAAGCCTCTTTTGCGTTTTTGACGAAGAGCCTGATCTTCTCGGGGTTCTTTTGCGTGTCGCCACTAGGCAATTTGTCGCTTGTCTTGGTGAACGAATCGACCCCATAGGGACGAGCGAAGCGGATCGCCTCTTTCACGTTATCGGGGCCAAGGCCGCCCGCCATGATGACCTTGCAGGGCTTCACCGCGTCGATGATCTGCTTGTCCAGACTCCAGTCGTGGGTCACGCCCGCGACCCCGATCGAGGTCATGTTGGCGGCGATCGAATCCAGGATGATGTAATCGACGAAGCCCGCGAAGTATTTCGCTTTCTCCAAAGCGCCGGCGCTCGGGATGCCGACCGCCTGCATTATCTCTAATTTTGGCATGGCCTTTTTGAGGCGCTTCACCATGTCGGGGCTCGCCTCGAGTTCATTGCCGCAGACGTGGAGGATATCGGGATGCAGCAGGGGCGTGTATCGAAATATGGGCTCTTCGTCGGCTGATACGATGATTAAGACCTTGGTGGCTCTCTCGCCGATGTAGTCGAAGATCGCCTTGCAGGTGTCGAAGTCGACTTCGCGCGGGCAGCGGAACCCGGTGTCGAGGGCGACGCCGATGTTGTCGGCCCCGGCGTCGAGGCACATCTTGGCTTCCTCGATGCTGTGGATGGAATAGATTTGGGTGATCATGGGCGATCTCCTTGAAAGCAAAAGCGCAGAGCCGTGTCACCCTCTCCGAGGAGAAGGTGGGATTTCACAATAGGCCGTTAGGATTCCCATCGGAAGATTCGGACGGGCGTTCAACACGGGCCTATGCTTTCGAAACCCCGTAAGCATTTTGCGAGGGGAGCATATTGGCTTTGCGCAAACCCATTATAGCATTCAGAAGCGGCGTCGGTCGAGGAAACCGTCATTGCAAATCTGGTGTTGATTCGTTTTTGGGCGTTTGGGCGCGTTGGAACTAGAAAAAGCGGCGCCTATTCCTTATGCTTATAAAGACATTTATAAGGCGGCCCACCTATGGAACTGAAATTCGAACTCAATGCAAACAAACTCACGGTCTATTTGCCTGAGCGCATCGACACCGTGAATTCGAAGGACGTTGAGGACGCGATCCTCGACGTCATCGACGCGAACCCCGACTTCGAGGAGCTCGAGCTGAACGCGGCGAGCCTCCTTTACATCTCCTCCGTCGGTCTCCGCGTCGTCCTGCGCCTAAAGAAGGCCCACAACGCCTTAAGCGTCGTCGAGGCGGCGAACGACGTCTACGAAGTCTTCGAGATGACCGGGTTCACCGAGATGATCACCGTCAAGAAGAGGATGCGCGAGATCTCAATCGAGGGCTGCCCGATGATCGGGGAAGGATATTACGGCCGCGTCTACCGCATTTCGCCCGACACCATCGTCAAGCATTATTACCGCGGCACCCCGATCCCTGAGATCGACCGCGAGAGGCAGGTCGCCAAGATCGCCTTCGTCTCCGGCGTCCCGACCGCGATCGCCTATGACGTCGTCCGCATCAAAGAAGGCGGATACGGCGCGGTTTATGAACTGATCGAAGCCAAGAGCTTGAAGAACGCCATCGTCGATGACCTCGCCAATTTCGATAAATACGTGGATGCGTATGCCGACGTCATCAAGCGCATCGCGATGCCGGCGAACGACGCACCCCTCCCGACTTGCGCCGACCTCGCCAAGCAGTGGCTTGAGAGGGATAAGCCCTATTTGAAGCCCGAGGTCTATGCCAAGACGGAGAAGCTCGTCAACGGCATCGCCGACGAAGGCGTGCTCGTCCATGGCGACTGCCACTTCAAGAACATCTTCGTTCTGCCCGACGGCGAACCCGTCCTGATCGATATGGATTCGGTCATGAAAGGCTCGAGGATATTCGATTACGCCTCGATCTATATCGCCTATATCGCCTACGAGTTGGAAGACCCCGGCAACCTATTGAAGTTCATGGGCGTGCCCGCCGAGATCTGCCAGAAGCTCTACTATGGCGTCATCAGGAAGATCTATGAGGACAGAAGCGAGGCCGAATACCAATTGATCCTCAAGAAGATCGCCTTCCTCGCCAACGTCCATTTCCTCTCCAAGTCCATCTTGGAAGAGGAGGACAAGTTCGGCCGCATCCCCAAGACGGTCCAAAGGATCGAGGAAGCGGTGGATGGACTTACCGACCTGAGCGTCTGATTCCCTCATCCTTATATATAATATGCGCGCGTTGTGCGCGCATATTTTTAATCCTTGCCCCTGTCTTTTGATCCTTATTTATATATAGAAGCGGTGGATTGACAAATGCGCAAAGAAAAAGCAGGAACATCAAGTTTTCGGAAAATGATGAAAATTTTCTTCAACGGTGGTGAAAATTTTCATTTTCTTTTCCTTGAAAACATCATAATTTCTTGAAAATCATCGAATTTTCGGGCTGAAAGCGCTTTCAAAGTCTTTTTTTAAAGATTTCTTAATAAATGTAAAAATTCGTGCTTGCAAATTCTCATTCGACCACTAACATTCACGTATCTCTAACAGAGACACCCTAAAAAGGAGAAAAAATATGAAAAAGAACAAATTGCTCTTACTCAGCCTTCTCTCTGTTCTCGGTATGACCTCTTGCGGTCAGGCAGCTTCGACATCGGATTCAAGCGCCGCCGCGAGTTCCACCGAAACCCCGACCTCGGCTGCCGCGAGCGAAACTTCCTCCGAAGCCGCCTCTTCCGGTGAAGCCGCTTCTTCCAGTGAGGAAGTAACCGAGAAGACGTATACCTATCATGACTATACGTCCGTCTCACCCTCGAACTGGAACGAACTCACCTATCAGGACAGCAACGACACTCAGATCATGTCCTACATCAGTGGATCGTTCTTCAACTTCAACTATGAATTCGATGATAAAGGCAATATCGTCGACGGCGGATTCACCATTGAGTATGACGGCTTGACCAAAGCCGAAGACGTCACCGCGTCTTACGCTGGCAAGTACAACGTCCCGGAGACCGCGACCGGCAGCTACGCTTACAAGTTCACGCTCCGCGATGACATCAAGTGGGACGATGGCACCGGTGTCACGGCCGCAGACTTTGTCTACACCATGAAGGAACAGCTCAACCCGCTCTTCCAGAACTACCGCGCCGACTCCTTCTATGCCGGCTCGCTCCAGATCGCGAATGCCCACGACTACCTCGTCCAGGGCCAGTCCGGCATGTTCGCTTCCAAGACCGTCTACGGCGGCGTGTATGATTCTGCCAACGACGCCGACATGGTCTTCGACATCACCGGCGCCACCGGAAGCAGCTATCTCTATTCGAAGTACATCGCGAAGTACGCCTCCTACATCAAGACTAACGGCATCGCGTGGCTCCTCAACACCGGCTTAGGCTGGGGCACCCCGCTCGACCAGGCCGCTTACGACGCCCTTGCCGGCAAGACCCTCGCCGAGATCAAGGCCGACGCCACCCTGAAGGGCTATTGGGATTCTCTGATCGGCTGGTGGCAGACCGAACCGGGCGAGGAACTCGACTTCTTCG
>JAILKX010000162.1 GCA_024693415.1 Bacilli bacterium | reverse complement strand
ATATGAGCGCGCCGAAGGACACGAGCCCGCCGATGACGGTCGCCGTTCCGGCGGTTCTAGTGACCCGCGATTTCGCCTCTAGGGCCTCTTGGTCAAGCTTGGTCTGCCTCATCTTCTTTGCGCTCGCAGATATGGAAATCCTTCCAGAATTTGCTGGGCCACTTCTTGTGGAGCTTCTTCTTGTGGTACTCGATGTCGACCTGCCTCATCCGGATGATCTCCTTCTCCATCTTCTGGTGGATCATGTCGGAGAGTTCGTTCGTGGACAGGTCCTTGAAGGAATCGTAAGCCAGTCTTTCGACGTGCATCTGCACCGGGCAGGACCTGTCGTTATACCCAGGCCCTAAGGGGCGGAAGCCACCGAACTGGGCGACCATCAAGATGTCGCATTTGGCGCGGTATGCCGGCTTGAAGGAGCCGGGATGGAACTCCAATAGGTTCACGTTGAACGGATCCTTGTTGCGGGTCCCCTCGGCGAAGATCGCCCCCGAATGGTTCCATTCGGTGATGGTCTTGGTGGTCTCTTTGATGACCCCCACCGCTTGGCGGACGTCGTCGCGGTTCAGGTACAAGCCATCCATGAAGTCGACCCACACCCCGATGAAGGGCTTGCCTTTGAGCTCTTGCTTGCAGACGAAGCGGATCGGATGGGGGCAGGCGACCATGATGGCGAGGATGTCGAAGATCGACTGGTGGTTGCTGATCACGAGGGCTGGCTTATCTAATCCTTCGAACGCCGAAACGTCGTTCACGATGAAGTCGGGGCGCATGTGGCGGACGATCTTGACCGCGAACTCGCGCAGGTGCTCGTAACGCCACTCGAAGGTGTATTCGTCCTTGTGCTTGAGCTTCGGGCGGAAGAAGAAAAGCTGCAGCCACAATATCCTAAAGCCGATCACGAAGACCAGCCGGAAGTATTTGAAGAATGTCTTTAATGCTTTCATATTCGTTTAATCGCAGGAATAAACCACCGACAGGGCCGGGATTTTTACCGACTGCGAAGGTTCCTCCTCATTCGCTAGAGGCGTCGAGCAGTAAATGGTTTTCGTCTTGAGGGGCTCGCCATAGGAAAGCGGCCTGTTGTTGGGGTTGATGAACCAGCTCACCTGCTTCTTCGGGTTGATGAAGTTCTGGTCGAGGTAATAGACCCTGATCGCCCCATCGAAGTCCGAGATGTCCATGACCGAGGAGATGGTCGCGGGGTCATAGAGGTGGAGCAAGGGGTGGCTCTTGCGGAACTGGACCGCCTTCTTGAACCGTTCATACATGTCGAGGCGATGCTCAAGCAGGCGATAGGAGAACTTGTTGGTGTCGTCGCCGGCGTTATAGGAATTGCCGTTGCCGAACTTGCTCTGGGCGATCTCCTGGCCCATGTGGATGAAGGGGATGCCGAAGGAGAAGAGGACGAGGTTGGTCGCGAGTTCCACGCGTTTCAGTTTCTCTTCCTCGCCCATCCATTTGGCGCGGTTATCGAGCCAATCGTAATAGGTTTCGTTATCGTGGCATTCGACGTAGTTGATCGATTGGGCGCCGCTAGCGAACCGCTTGGGGATGATGAAGTCGACCGAGGAGGACAGGATCCCGTTCTTGAGCGGGTTCATCACCTCGAGCTCGCCGGCGCAGTAGCGCTTGGCGTTCTCGCGGAAGCCGTCGTTGAAGAAGCCGTAATCCGGGAGCAAGCGGAAGTTGCCCGAATGCCCGAGGTTGACGTTAACATCCCCGCCCATGTTCCAGCCTTCGCCATAGAGCATGAAGTCGGATTTCTTCGATTTGGCGTAGGTTTTTATCTGGTTGAGGGTGTCGACGTCGATGATGCCCATGAGGTCGAATCGGAATCCGTCGATCCCATATTCGTCGATCCACCACTTGCAGCAATCGACGATGAGCTTCCTCACCATCGGCTTCTCGGTGGCGAGGTCATCGCCGCAGCCGCTCGTCGAGGCGATCGTGCCGTTATAGCGTTTCCGGAAATAGTAATTGGGCAATACTTTCTCAAGCGTCGAGCTAATGAATTCGTAGACGTGGTTATAGACGACGTCCATCACCACGCGGATCCCCTCCTGGTGGAGGGATTTGACGAGGTGCTTGAGCTCATTGACGCGGGAATACGGATCGTTCGGGTCGGTCGCGTAAGAGCCTTCCGGGACGAAATACTGCGCCGGGTCATAGCCCCAGTTATAGGAGGATTTCGGGTTCTCCTCGTCGACGGTCTTGAAGTCGTAGATTGGGAGGAGTTGGAGATGGGTGATCCCAAGCGACTTGACATAATCTAAGCCAGCCGGCGCGAGCCCGCCTTTGGTCTTCCTGCCTTTCTCGGAAAGCCCGAGGAAGGTGCCTTTATGCTCGATGTCGGTATAGGAAGACACCGTGAGGTCGCGGACGCTCGCCTCATAGATCACGACGTCGGTCGGCGACTGGACGCGCGGGAGGCAGTTGTCGCAGAAATCGTGGTCGAGCTTAGCGAAGTCGATCGCGAAGCTCGTCTTGCCGTTAGCGGAGCTGGATTTGGCGTAAGGGTCGGTCACGGTGACGGTGACGTCGTTGTTGGTGATCTGGTAATAATATTCGATGGGGCCTTCTTTTTCTTCGAGCTTCGCCCGGTATACGCCCCTGAGGGTGCGCTCCATCATAAGCATCGAGAAGACCTTGTCGTCCCTGCGCTTATAGAAGAGGACGACTTGACTTGCTAAAGGGGCCCATAAGGCGAAATGGAGACCGTCTTGCTTGAACGTGGCCCCGAGGTCATCGCCATCGTAGGTGTAGCGTTCGTTGAACCAAGGCGATTCGGTGAGCTCGGTGACGTGGACCGAGGCCCTGCCGTAATAAGGGATCGCCAAAAGGTAACTGTGGCCGAGCTCGATCGGATTGTCGAGGATGTATTCGGCCACCGTGAGGGACTGAAGCGTCGTCACGCGGCTTGGCTCAAGCTTCTTCCCGGGCACCCCATCAATCTCCAAGAAGGCGGAGGGGCGGGTGAAGGGAAGGACGCTCATGATGGTGATGCGCATGAGCGAGGGGGTTACGAATTTCGCAGAAAGGAATGTGTCTTTCATGGGGATCAATCTCCAAAGTCGGGGGAAATGTCGTTCTGGGTCGGGGATAGGACTTGGTCAGAAACAGAGGTATCGGGCATCGCGTGGATCAATACTTTGCTGCCGTGGCTAGAATTCGGCGCGTCGCCGGTTTTGGCGACGATCCCTTCGGCCTGAAGGCGCGAGAAGATCTTGCCAGCCCTGGGGAATCCGACGGAGAAGTCGCGCTGGATCTGGGAAATCGAGGTGAATTCCCTGGTCATGATGACCGATTTGATCATCTGGTACTTCTCCTCTTGGGATGCGCTCTTGAGCTCGGCGGGGCTTGGGGCGGCGACCTGGGTCGCGCCCGCGTCGTATCCGCCTTCCTCGCCTCCTTCGTCGGGATCGCGGAGGTCTAGGAAGTCCTTATCGTAATCGGCGGGCCGCTGCTCGCGGATGAAGTCGGTGACGCGCCGGATCTCATGGTTATCGACCAAGCACCCCTGGGCGCGGACGAATTCGCGCTTCTGGATGAGCGAGCAGTCGACGAGCATGTCGCCGTGCCCCGCGAGGTCTTCCGCCCCGCCTTGGCCGAGTATCGTCATCGAGTCGACTGCCGATTTGACGGATAGCGCAACGCGGACCGGCAGGTTTGCCTTGATGGTGCCGGTGATGACCTTGACGTCGGGGCGCTGGGTCGCGACCACGAGGTGGATGCCGGCGGCGCGCGATTTGGCGGCGAGCTTCAGCACGTATTCGCCGACTTCTTTGGCACTTTCGACAAGGTCAGCGTATTCGTCGATGAAGCAGACGACGAAGCTCATCTTCTTCTTGCCCTGCTCCTCCATGAGCTCGTTGTACTCGCGGATCTCGGAGACCCCGTTTTCCTCGAGCATGCCGTACCTTTTCTCCATTTCGTCGCAGAGCTTCTTTAAGCACATCTTGGCTTCGGAGGGCTCTTTGATGATCGGGCAGAGAAGATGGGGCAAATCTTTGTATTTGCTCATCTCGACGCGCTTGGGGTCGACTAGGACGATCTTTAGGTCCTCAGGGTTATTGCGCATCAATAACGACATGATGATGCCGTGCATGAAGATCGATTTGCCAGACCCCGTCGTGCCGGCTAAGAGCATATGCGGGAACTTCGAAAGGTCGGCGGCCACCACTTGCCCTTCGATGTTCTCGCCGAAGGGGATGACCATGTTGTGCTTCGCGCCTTCAGGTAGCCCCAAGAAGACCTCCTTGAAGGGAACGGTCCGCTTCTCGGCATTGACGACCTCTAGGGCCGAAGTGCTATGGCCAGGGACGATCTCGACGAAGCGGGTCGATACGCCGCCTAAGCGGATGCCGATGTCCTTGATGCACTTATTGAGGGAGCTGACCGGGACATGGGGATCCATCTGGACGTCGAACCTTGTGGTCGAGGGGCCGATCACGTAGCTTACGACATGGGCGCCTGCCTTCAGGTCATCCAAGGTCTGGTTGATGTTAGCCATCTTCGCCTGGCACTCAAGCTCCATCGCTTCCTTGTTGGAGGCGTCGTCATATTCCTTAAGGAGGCTTGCAGGCGGGAACTCATAAGGCTTCTTAGGCTCTTCTTTAGGCTCTTCTTTTTCTTCGACCGCAGCAGAAGAAATCTCCGGCTCATCGACGATCGGAGGCGCGACGAAAGTCGCCGGTACCTCCTCTTCCTCAGGCTCTTCATAAGCTGGTGCGGGTGAGGGGGCGGGTGAGGGGGCGGCGCTTGGAGCCGGGGCGGCCACCTCCTGCTCCTCGCGCGCAGCGGTTTGGGCAGGGGCGACGGTTTGGACAGGGTCTGGGGCAGGTTCGGGTTTCGGCTCTTCCCTGACGGGCGGCTCGAAATGGAACGGGACCTCCTCTTCCTCCTCTTCTTCCGGCTCGGGGTCGGCGAAGGGGTTGAAGGACAAGGATTCGCGCGGAAGCGCCGAAGTCTTGAAAGTCTTAGGCTCTTCCTTGGGCTGTTCGGGCTCGGGTTTTGGCTCAGGCTTAGGCTCCTCTAGCGAAGGCTCAGCCTCAAAAGGCGCGGCGGGAGCATAATTTTCCTCTAATCCATCCGGATTGAAGATCGCTTCCTGAAGGCCCGAGACGCGAACCGGGTTGTTGCGGTAAAGCGAGGGCGAGGGATTGGGGACCGCCTTCGGGGCGAGGTCATCGACGGGCCTTGCCGCGGGGCGT
>JAILKX010000157.1 GCA_024693415.1 Bacilli bacterium | reverse complement strand
TGATCGATGATCGATTAACGATTGACGAGCTCGAGGTACATGCCGCGATATAGATGGGCGGAAGATGCCCAGCCGTTATCGGTGTTCATCGCGTTCTTCTGCATGGCGCGGAAGACCGCTTTGTCGCGGAAGACCCTTTCGGCTTCGTGGACGCCATAGTTCAGTCCGCCGTAATCGTAATCCCTGAAGAGGAAGCCGTTGGCCTCATCTTCATTGGAGCCGGTGTAGCTCACGATCGTGTCGTGGAGGCCGCCGGTGTCGCGGGCGATCGGGAGGGCGCCATAGCGTTCTGCGACCATCTGTCCGATGCCGCAGGGCTCAAAGAGCGAGGGCATCAAGAAGAAGTCGCTTGCGGCGTAGATGAGGTGGGCCCGATCATCCGAATAGCCGATATAGACCGAGCAGGTGTCGGGGAAGTCGGCGCGGAGCTTCTCTAAGCCCTGCTCGAGCTCATATTCGCCAGAGCCGAGGAAGACCATCATGCCGCCTCTTTCCAAGATCCCGCGGCCTACCGCGATGCAGAGGTCGATGCCCTTCTGGTAGGTAAGGCGCGAGACGAGGCCGAACATCGGGCCTCCATTGTCCTTGAGGCCTGCGATCCTGCAGAGCTCTTTGCGGTTGCCCTTCTTGCCGGAGATGAAGTTCCTGACCGAGAAGTGCTCAGCGAGTTTCTTGTCCTTCATCGAATCCCATTCCTCTTCGTCGATGCCGTTGACGATGCCGAAGAAGTCGTTCCTGCGGTACTCGAGGACCCCGTTGAGGCCCTGGGATAATTCCGGGGTGAGCAGCTCTTTGGCGTGCTCGGGGGAGACGGTCGTGATCTTGTCGCTGTAGACGATGCCGGCCTTGAGGGTCGACACCATGCCCTCGAACCTCACCGAGCCGTTGTCGTAGAGCTCTTCGGGGAGGTTATAGAGGTCGCCTAGGGCCTCGCGGCCGAGGTAGCCCTTGAAGGCGGGGTTATGGATGGTCAAAACCGTCCTGGTGCGGGAGAAGCGCGGGTTATGGCCGGACTTCATCCTGATGAGGACCGGGAGCATGCCGGACTGCCAATCGTGGACGTGGACGATGTCGGGGGTGAAGTCGATGAAATCGAACAAGGCGTGGCTAGCTAAGGTGAAGAAAGCGAAGCGCTCGCCGTCATCGTCGTAGCCATAGACCCCATCGCGGCCGAAGTAATAGTCGTTGCCCACCATATAGAAGGGCAAGCCATTGACCTTCGCCTCATAGATCTGGGCGCTTTGGCAGCGCCAGCCCATCTTGACGTCGAAGGAGCCGATGTATTTGTATTCGCATTTGCCAGAGCGGGCGATCTTCTTGTAGAAAGGCAATACGCAGATGACGTCGTCGCCGACTTTCCTGAGTTCCTGGGAAAGGGCGTAGATGACGTCGGCGAGGCCACCCGTCTTGATGAGCGGGTTGATCTCGCTTGCGACCATCGCGATCCTCATAAGATCGCTCCCTGGAAGACGTATTCGGTCTTGTCGGCGCTGCCGACGACCTTGTGGTTGCGGGTGATGATCACGCGCTTGTCAAGCAATGCGTGATCGACGACCGCGTTCTCGCCGACGCTGGTGTTCGAGAAGACGATCGAGTCGCGGACGACCGCGCCTTTGCCGATCTTGACGTTGCGGCCGATGATCGAATTGATGACGGTGCCTTCGACGAGGGCGCCATTGGAGATGAAGCTATTCTGGCAGTGCGCGCCTTCCCCATATACCGCCGGGGCGGTGTCCTGGGTGAGGGTGTAGAACGGGAGGTCCTCCAAGAAGAGCTGGTCGCGGGTCTTGCGGTCGAGGAGCTCGAAGGAATATTCGATGTAGTGCTCGAACGAATCGATGCAGCGGGAATAGCCTTCGTAGAGGTGGGTGTAGATCTTGTAGTTGCCTTCGAGGGCGACCTGATAGATCAAGGTCTTGAGGTCAATGGAGTTATTGACGCGCGAGAAATTGTGGATCATGTCGGCGAAGACGGTGCGGTTGATGACGTAGATCCCCATGCCGACGGTGGCCGGCCCGACGGTCTTGCCATCGTTGGCGTAGGCGTCATCAAGGGTGCCCTGGCTATTGACGCGGAGGATCATCTCGGAACGGTATTCCTTCGATGCGTCGTTCACTTTGGTGGCGACGACGGTGATGCGGGCGCCGCGGTCGATGTGCTCCTCGACGATCGGCTTGATGTCGATCGGGGCGATGATGTGGCCCGGGACGATGACGATGTAGTCGGCGTTCGAATCATAGAGGGCCCAATCGTTCCAGCGGATGTTGTTGAGGTCGTTGTTCTCGATATCGGTGTTGTGGGCCGATTCGTTGTACATGATGACGTTGCGGCCGATCTTGGTGTTCGTGACCCAGGAGGACATGTTGCCAAGGTGCTTGAGGACCGAGCGGAGATGGTCTTTGACCAAGATCCCGACGGTCGAGATGCCGGCGTTGCAGAGGTTGGAAAGGTGGAAGTCGATCACCGCGTAGCGGCCGAGGAAGCTCGTCGAGGCGAGCGGGCGGCTGTCGGTGAGCGGGGCAAGGTCTGGTCCGGAGTGGAGATTGACGAGTCCGATGACGTTTTTCATATTAGTTGATCCTCCCTTTTCCGTTGGCCACGAGGAGGATGTCCTCGGGCGTGCCGGCGACTTCTTCGCCGGCGGCGACAAGGCTATTGGGGGCGACCATCGCGTTTCTGACGATCGCGCCTTTCTCGATGACGGAGCCCGCCATGATGACGGAGTTGACGACGGTCGCGCCTTCGGCGATCAGCGTATCGCTAGAGATGACGCAGTGGTCGACTTTGCCCTCGATCTCGGCGCCCTGGTTGATGAGGGAGTCGCGGACGGAGGCCTTGGGGCCGATGTATTGCGGATAGGAATGGTTATCCTCGGTGTAGATGTGCTGGTTGGCCTGGACGGTGAAAAGGTTGATCGCGGGATCGCCCGAGAGCAAGAGGTCCATGTTGGCCTGGTGGAGCGAGGAGATCGTTCCGACGTCCTTCCAGTAGCCGTGATAGGTATAGGAGACGAGCTTTTTGCCGGAAGCCATCATCATCGGGATGATGTTCTTGCCGAAATCGTGCTCGGAATCCTCTTTCTTGGCATCTTCGACGAGGGCCGCGCGAAGGGTCTTGTAGGTGAAGATGTAGATGCCCATCGAGGCGAGGTTGCTCTTCGGCTGCTTCGGTTTTTCCTTGAAGGCGGTGATGATGCCGTCGGCGTCGGTTTCCAAAATGCCGAAGCGGCTCGCCTCTTCCATCGGGACCGGGTAGACCGAGATGGTGCAGTCGGCCTTCGATGCCTTGTGGCGGTTCAGCATCGCGTTGAACGTGGTGCAGTAGATGTGGTCGCCAGAAAGGATCAGAACGTATTCGGGGTCGAGCTGGTCGAGCCAGTCGATGTTCTGATAGATCGCGTCGGCGGTGCCTTTGTACCAGTTGCTGCCCTCTTCGGTCTGCTTCGGGGTCAAGACGGAGGTCAATGCGTTGACCCCGTTCAGGCCCCAGTTGTTGCCGTTGCCGATGTAGGTGTTCAGCTCGCTTGACTCATACTGCGTCAAGACGCCTACGTGGTTGATGTTCGAATTGGCGCAATTGGAAAGGGGGAAGTCGATGATACGGTACTTTCCTCCATAGCTAACCGCCGGTTTGGCGGTTTTGCGCGTCAAAGCTTTCAGTCTGGTGCCTTTGCCACCAGCCAAAATCATGGCCGCTATTTGAATGCCCATGGTTACCTCCTGAGTAATCGTGTAATTCATTGTATCCCTTCCGCGCGCGTAAAACAAAGCAACTCTTCTATTTGGTCCTTTTTCTTGCATGAAATGCAATGGAGGAGCAAGAGGAATACAAGGTGGGGGCCTCGTTTGCGATGAGGCAAACGGCCCGCCTTTAGGCGGCTAAGCAAATAATTGTTTGCCTAAGGTGGCCTATTGTGGTATATTCTTCACGCGTTTAGAGCGCGAGAGGTATTGAAGATGTCCAAAGTATGCCCCGTCACCGGGAAGGGCCCGGTCTCCGGCAACGCTCGCAGCCACTCTCTGAGGGCTACCCGTCGTCGCTGGAATGTCAATCTCCAGAAATTCAAAGTCAACATCGACGGCAAGATCGTCGAGGTGCGCATGTCCACGCGCGCTTACAGGACCCTGAACAAAACCATCAAGGCCCAACAGAAGGAAGAAGCCGGCGAATAAATCGGCTTTCTCAGCAACGCTCTAAAAACGATAACGAAATCAAACGGCTTCGCGAGGAGCCGTTTTTTCGTGCCCTATTAATTAATATAGATATCGCGCGTGCGCGTGCGTGCGAGACCGGCGATGCGGCCACCCCGACTGCCTGAAAAGATTCAGGCTCGGGCGGCGCCCAGGGGATGAAAACGCATGCATGGGTCAAGCGGATTTATAAAATCGCGATCAGGAAGAAGCCAAATATCGAGGCGAGGCAGCCGAATAGATCGAACCAGAACATCACCCATTCGGTGGCGGCTAATGGGAAGGGACGGGGACGCTCGGTGACGATCGTGCCATCCTTCTCCATCGTGGACTTTAATTTGGTCCAGTTGGTGAGGCGCGGGTTGAAGGCGGCGATGATCGCGGCTAAAGCCAGGACGCCCGAGATGATCATGAAGGTGAGCGATAAGGGGGTGGAGAAGCCCTGGAGGTTCAGGAAGCAGATCATCGACATGATCTCGGCGAATGCGAAGAGCAATAGGTAGGACATGAAGGCGAAGAGGTGCTGCCTGAAGTAATAGGCGGGGATGAAGCTCATGGTGAGGCAAGCCCCGGCTTTTAATAGGCAGGCGGCCCCATAGATCACGACGATCCCAATCATGTAGTCAAATGAGGGGAATAGGTAGATCAGGTAGATGCTTCCGGCGACGGAGGCGGTCTCGAAAAGGGCGAGCAAGGTGCGCGATAAGGCCATGAGGGGGCCGTCGCCTTCCATCGCCTCGAAGGGGAAGTCGACTAAGAAATCGACCCTCCTATTGTTCTTCTTTTTGAAGTTCGCGCCGCAGAACAACAAAAATGCGGCGAAGAAGAGGACCGTGAGGCCCACGAAGATCGCAAACAGGACATAGGGTTTCATAAATCCAATAGCCCCCTTACTCGTTTTTCGTAATCCTCGTGCCCATAGAGGTAGCTGCCGGCCACTAGGACGTTGGCGCCCGCTTGCGCGCATAATGGGGCGGTAGTCGCATTGATGCCCCCATCGACTTCGATGTAGGTGCCTTGATTAACGTGCTCTTTTAGCCAAGCGATCTTATCGAGGGCATCCATCATGAAAGGCTGTCCCCCTGCCCCTGGTTCGACCGACATGACGAGGGCGAGATCGATCTCGTTCAGGAAGGGCGTGTATGCGTTTACGCTTGTTTTGGGCTTGATGGATAGGCCTGCTTTCTTGCCGTAGCTATGGATGAGTTTGATGGTGTCATGCACCTCTTCCTCGTCCTTGCAGGCCTCGAGGTGGAAGGTGATGATGTCGCTTCCGGCATCGGCGAATTCCTTGATGCGGGATTTGGGGTCGACCACCATGAGGTGGGTGTCCTTGATGGCGGGGGTGACGATCGAGCTCACGATCTCCGCGCTTAAGGAATGGGCTGGCACGAAAACGCCATCCATCACATCGAGGTGGATGAATTCGGCATGGGCGTCCGCCATCTTGCGGACCTCATGCTCAAGGTTGCCGAAATCGCAAGCCAAAATCGATGGGGCGACGATCATTTGAACCCGAAGATCTTCGCGAGAAGACCTTTCCTCTCCTTGAAGTTCCCCTTGTCGGACATCGCGGCGCGGATCGCGTCGCGCATCTCCTCCGCGGTCAGATAGCGTTCGTCCGCCCGCTTTCTGCAGGCGGTCACGATGATCTTATCGATCGAGCGCGGGATCGACGGAACCGATTTGGAGGGTTCCGGGAAGCGCTTCTTGATCTGCTTCATCGCCACTTCCTCGATGTCGGCGCCGTCGAAGGGGACGGAGCCGATCAGGCATTCGTAGAAGACGATGCCCATCGAATAGATGTCATTGGCGATCGAAGCGGGCCCGCCGGTCAATACTTCAGGCGAGCAATAATAGATCGTCCCCTGGATCGAATCGCCCTTATTGGGGGTGCCGATCGGGGCGGCGATGCCGAAGTCCGATATCTTGACGGTCCCGTCTGGCAGATAGAACAGATTATCGGGCTTGATGTCGCGGTGGACGATGCCGTGCTTATGGATGTAATCGACGCCGTCGGTGAGCTGGAGCATCACCTCGCAGGCATCGGAAAGGGAAAGGGCCACCGCGAAATTGAGCTTGTCGCGGAGGGTCTGCCCCTTGATGTATTCGTTTGCGATATAGGGCCTGTTCTCGATCTTGCCGCGCCCATAGACGCGGACCACGTTCGGGTGGTTGAGCGAGGCGGCCGAGGCGGCCTCGTTGTTGAATCTTTCGACGTTCACCGGGTCCTTCAGCAATTCTTCCTTCATCACCTTGAGCGAGACGATGCGGCGCCCGACGAGGTCATTCGCCTCGTAGACGTCGGCCATGCCGCCGGTGGCGATGCGGGAAACGATGCGGTAGCGGTCATCTATTTTGTCGCCGATCTTAATCATCTCTCACGCACTCCCAATACGCGACTCCGATATTGTCGCTGCCCCCGTTCGCATTCGCCTCCGCCACAAGCGCGTTGACCTTCTGGTCGGGGCGCTCGTCGGTCGAGAGGCAGGCCCTGATCTCACCTTCGGCGAGATTGTTGTAGAGGCCGTCGCTGCAAAGCAATACCGATTGCCCGAAATAGGGCAATACCTTGCAGTCCAGGGATGCGCTTGGGTAGATCCCGAGCGCATTCATGAGCACGTGGCGATCGCTGCGGGTCGCCATTTCGCTCGCCTCGATCTTCCCGGTGCGGTAAAGATAATCGACATATGTCTGATCTTCGGTCAGGTGGGTCAAATTCCCATGCATATAGGCATAGGCGCGGGAATCGCCGACGTTGGCGACGATCATCCTGTTATCGATGATGAGCACCGCGACGCAGGTCGTCCCCATATCCTTGTACTCAGGATTGGTGGACGCCTCGCGGAAGATCAAGGAATTGGCTTTCTTGATGGTTTTGATGAGCCAGGACTTGGCGAAGCGCATGGTCGACGTCTTGCGCTTCAACTGGAATTCCTCGAACATCGTGGTGATCGCGATCTTCGAGGCATAGTCGCCTTTGTTCTGCCCGCCCATGCCATCGCATACGCAAAGCAAAACCTCGCCATGGCCGTTTGCCATGACGTTGGCTTGGTCTTCGTTGGTGATCCTGATCTTCCCGATGTCGACCTTATGGGCGAATCTTCCTTTGTAGCGCTTAGGCATTCTCGCCCTCCTTCTTCCTGGTCATCTTGGCGCGCAACTGCCCGCAGGCGGCGTCGATGTCGCTGCCGAATTCCTTGCGGATGGTCGCGTTGATCCCTAATTCCTGCAGCCGATCGGCAAAGGCGCGGACGGCGCCTCTTTCCGAGCGGCGATAAGGCTTTTCCTTGACCTCGTTATAGGGAATGAGATTCACGAGGGCATAGACTTCGTGGGTTTTTATGGCGTCTGCTAATTGATCCGCGCAGGCGCGGGTATCGTTCAAGCCCTTGAGCATGATGTACTCGAGGGTGACGCGGCGGCCGCCATTTTCCTGATATTCATGGAGGGCGGTCAATAGTTCATCGATCGGGTAGGCGCGGGCGACGGGCATGATCTCCTTGCGGATCTCATCGTTCGGCGCGTGGAGCGATAAAGCCAGATTGAACTGCCTCTTGTCGAGGCCATATTTCTTGATGCCTGGGACGAGCCCGCAGGTCGAAACGGTGATATGCCTCGCCCCGATCGCTAGACCGAAGGGTTCGTTCGCGATGTCGAGGAAGTCCATGACGTTATCGAAATTGTCGAATGGCTCGCCCGTCCCCATCACGTCGATGTGGGTGACGGTCTGGTTGTGCTCAGCGAGGATCGCGTTCATCGCCATCACCTCCCCCACCATTTCCGCGGGGGTGAGGTTGCGGTCCCTCTTCAGCAACCCGGAGGCGCAGAAGGCGCAGCCCATGTTGCAGCCGACTTGGCTCGAGACGCAGACGGCGTTGCCATAGCTATAGGGCATGAGGACCGTCTCGACCTTATGGCCGTCGGACAGCTCCAGAAGCAACTTGATGGTCCCGTCTTCGCTTTCCTGCTTCGTGAAGACCTTGGGGAGGCCGAGGCAGAAATCGCGCGCTAATTCAGCGCGGAAAGCCTTCGACACGTCGGTCATCGCATCGAAATCGAGGACCCGTTTCTGATAGATCCACTGGAAGATCTGCTTGGCGCGGAACTTGGTCTGCCCGCGCGAAACGAACTCCTCCGTCATCTTGGACAGAGTCAAGCCGAACAGATTGGTTTTCATTTTCCTGAGGCGGCGAAGCCGGATACGGCTGCGGGGCTAGCAGCGTTCAGCTCATTGATCGGGGGCTCGGCGGTAACCGGCTCGCCCGTTTTGACGAGGATCGCATAGTAGAAGGCGGTATGGAGCTCATCGAAGGGGAAGCGCTGCTTCTCCTCGACGAGGGCGAATTCCGGGTGGAAGCGCAGGAAGTTCTTGATGAGGTTGCTTCCCTCTTTGCGCGAGATGGTCGGGATGGCGTAGACCAATTTCCCGTTGAGCGCGACGTACTTGGCCATGGAATTGAGGGCCTTGCGCTGGTTCTCGAACATCGCGTCCATCCCATCCTTATTGAAATGGAGCAGGTAGTCCGGGGTGAACGGGATCAGGTCGAAGTTCGTGGCGTCTGGGACCACGATCGCGAGATCCTGGGGATGCGAGATCGCGGCGTCCATCATCTCGACGTCGGGGGCCGAGAAGAAGTTGACGTTGTGGAGGTCCTTCTCCTTGATCGCTTTGGTGACGCTGAACTTCTTGTCGACGTCGGGGCAGGCGATGTTCATGCCGATCGAGGCGCCATAGGTCTCGATGAGTTCCTTCGAGAAGGCTTCGCTCGCGGAGCCATCATATAGGAAGATCTCCGAGGGTTCCTCGACCTTGGTCTGGTCGACGAGCCACTTGATGAAGGGCTTCTCGTCGAAGAGCTGGCCCTTGCGGTAGGCGTCGACTTTGCGGAGCGGGGTCTTGCCCTTGTAGGCATAGATGCCTTCGACTGGGGTCGGGATGAGGTCGTCACCTAAGGAAGCGGCATCAAATCCCGCCCTGGCGCGGAGGTAATAGGTCGCCGGACGGGCGAATTCGCGCAGGGTCCGATAGGTGTTCGAATATCCGAAGTGCTCCATGACCTTCAAAACCCATTCGGGGGTGTTGTAGCGGAGCGACAGGTAGGTGTTGCTGGCGCGCTGGATGTCGGCGGGGATGTATTCCTCCGGCTTGCTCACTTTCTCGAGCAATGGCGCGATGGCGGCGAACTTCTCTTCGCCGAGGGCCTCCTTGGTCGCTGCGTCGATCGCTTCGGCCTCGAAATGGCGGTAGAAGTAATCGTTGGCGAGGCAAAGGGCGACGATCCGCTTCTCCTGCACCGTGAAATCGGTGAGGTCCTTCGTCAGATAGTCGAAGAGGATCTGATGCCTCAAAGCGCACCCCACAAGCCCAGCCACGTTGGCGCGCATGGGCCTGATCGCGACATCGGCCTGGAATTTGTTCTTCAGCGAGTCGGCGAATGTGACGTCGTTGTCGATGACGTCGTTCAAAATGGTAAGTGACAAATCTAATTCTTGCATTGTCAATCCTCCTAATAATCGTATCGTATCAGCTTTATTTCCTTCTCTTCTCGTCCGCTTCCTTGAGCGCGTCCTCGAATCCCTCGAACGCATTTCCGAGGTATACGTCCTCGGGGTTCAATAGGTCGGGGGCCGGCTGCTCTTCCTCGGCGTCTTCCTCCTCTTCGGGGAGGCCTTCGTCGCCGAGCCCGGGCAGGTAATCCTGATCGAGCGAAGAGTCGCGGATGTGCTCGCCGGTGATGTAGCGGGGATAAGAAGAATTGAAGGCGGTGTGGCGATGATCCTCATCGTAATAGTCGAATTGGACATCGAGGTTCACCGAGAATTCGCATAAGGTCTTGAGCAGGTATTCGGCGACCGCATCCTCAAATTTCTCGAATCTCTTGGGGGCGCGGACGATCACGATCGTATGCCAGCTCGTCTGCTCCGCCCCGTTATGGAAGACCATGGAGTTCGGCGAATAGAAGTTGATTTCGTTCTCTTCGACTTCGTATGCCGAGGCGATGTTTCCGGTGTGGTCGGAGGAGTAATGGCCCACGACGAATTGGTCAAGGCCGAGGATCTGGATGGTAATCATGTTTTCGAAAAGTCCCAAAAACGCTTAATGCGTCTTTTAGTATAACACACGTTTGCGCAATTGCTACGCGCATGTGTGTAAAGATTTAGTAGTCGATCGGGTCGACGTCGAAGCTGAATTCCACGCCGCCCTTGCCGCTTATCTCGCCCTGGAGCTCGGCCAAGAAATCTTTGACACCCGCGTTGCGTTTGTACTTGACGAGCAATGAGCGCAGGAACCTATCGCCCACGACGCTATAGTACGGGGTGACCGGGCCGAGAACCGAAACGTCCTCGAATCCGCGCCTCAGAATCTCGTCTTTGATGGCGTGGGCGGCCTTGACGGCGCGCTCTTCCGATTTCGCCGAGATCTCGATGGCGATGAGGAAGGAATAAGGCGGGTATTGGCTGATGCGGCGGTTCTGCATCTCGCGGCGGTAGAAGCCTTCGTAGTTCTGCTCCGCCCCGAGGGTGATCGCGAAATGGGTCGGGTTATAGGTCTGGATGAGCGCTTCGCCCGCGCTTTCTCCTCTGCCCGAACGCCCGACGCATTGGGCGATGAGCTCGAAGGTGGTCTCGTTGGCGCGGAAGCTCGGGAGCGATAGCCCGATGTCGGCTAGCACCACCCCCACTAACGTGACGAGCGGGAAATCGTGCCCTTTTGCGATCATCTGCGTCCCGACGAGGACGTCATATTCGTGGCGCTTGAATGCGTCGAGGGTCTTCTGGACGTTGTTGCGGACCTTGCCGATGTCAGAATCCAAACGCCCGATCCTCAAATCCGGGTAGCGTTCGCTCAAGATCTTGCAGATCCTTTCGGTCCCGAAGCCGACTCTCATGATCTGGGTCGAGCCGCAGCTTGGGCAGGTCTCGGGGTATTGGGCGACGTAGCCGCAATGATGGCATTTGAGCATCCCATCCTCTTTGTGGTAGGTGAGGTTGCCATGGCATCCGGGGCAGGTGAAGATGTAGCCGCAGCG
This sequence comes from Bacilli bacterium, assembly GCA_024693415.1. The sequence continues at coordinate 49 of JAILKX010000157.1, read as the reverse complement.
CGAGCAGGCCACGTAGGACGAATACCCGCGGCGGTTGATGAGCAAGATC
>JAILKX010000149.1 GCA_024693415.1 Bacilli bacterium | reverse complement strand
GAACGGTATTCATTCCCGCAGATATGGATGATGTCGGGATGAAGCTTCTTAACGTATTCAAGGACGGGCTTTTCGTCGAGCGAGACGATGATGAGGACCTTCTTGGCCTTGCCGTCAATCAGGTCGAAGATCGCCTTGCAGGTGGGGAAATCGACTTCCCTCGGGCAAGCGAAGCCCGTATCGAGGGCGACCCCGATGTGGTCGGCGCCCGCATGAAGGCAAAGCTTGGCCTCTTCTAAGGAATGGATGGAATAGATTTGCGTGATCATGGCGATATTCTACCACACGGCAACGAAAAAACCTCCCCATAAGGGAGGTCATTCGCCGTGATGGTGGTCCAGGCCGGGATCGAACCGGCGACACATGGATTTTCAGTCCATTGCTCTACCGACTGAGCTACCGGACCACATGGCGGACCATACGAGATTCGAACTCGTGATCTCTTCCGTGACAGGGAAGCATGTTAGGCCGCTACACCAATGGTCCAAAATCGGCGCTTGATAATTATCCATAACCCTCGCAGGTAAATCAAGATAAATCTTGCGCCGTTAGCGGATTGCTTAGGCGATGAGGGAGATATCGACCGTCGCGACGGCGCCATAGGTGGCGTCTTCTTCGATCGAGATGACCTTCATGCGGTAATTCATCGTGCAGTCCTCGTCGATCTCATAGGTCTGGTTGCCCTTGCTCCATCCGGTGATGGTCTTGGCCTTGTTCCAGAGGTTGGTGCGGGAAGGCATATAGGTCGTGCACCAGGGCGAGGAGGCGGTGAGGTTGAGGCGCTGGCCCTTGCGGAAAAGGGAGGTCTCGGTCGCGTTGTAGTTGGGCGAATTGGTCCAGTTGGTGTCAAGGACGGTCGCCTCGATCATCGCGGCTTCCTGATAGGGATTCTTCGTCTCGGAGTCGGTCGTCGGATCGGTATAGGGCCAATAGTCGGAGTCGGCCTTGTAGCCCATGCGTCCGCCATAGGTGTTGGAGACGCGGATGTCGGTCGCCTTGCGGCCTAGTTCATCGGGATCGGTGAAATAGGTGTCGTGGTTGGCGGCGCAGGCGCGGGCGTCGACGTGGAGGACGCGGAGTCCGCCCTCTTGGAAGCCAGTCGTGCTCTGATAGCCGTTTTGGTAGTCTTCCTTGGCGATGCCATAGGGGCCGACGAGCTCGACCATCAGGTATTCGTCGAAGCAGGTGCCGTTATAATCCGGGGAAGCCAAGACAAGGCAATCGCCCGAGGGGGAGGCGGCGCGTAAGGTCACGCGGGCGGTCTTGCCGCCTTCGAGGACGTCCTCATCGACGATCCAGGGATTGACCCAGCCATACTGGAACTTCGTGTAGGAATTGTGGTCGCCTAAGTTCTGGTCCATGTAGTCGACCGAGGCCATCGGCTTCCAGGTGTTGTTGTAGTCGTAATAGTCATTGACCCCGAGGGTGTGGCCGGTCTCGTGGATGAAGGTATGGGAGTCATAGCCGCCGAAGCCGTTGTTCATGAAGTTGGTCGAGGCCCAGGCGAGGGTCTTGACGTTCGGGGATTTGAGGTTCGGGGAGGCGCTCGTGTAGGTCACATAGGCCCACCAATCGGTGTTTGACTCATACGGATAGGCATAGACGTTCCAAACGAGGTCGATGTAGCCATCCTCGTCGGCGTCGAAATAGGTGATCGGCTCGGCATCGGGGCCCAGCTGGCCATGGTCTTCCTTCGCGTATTCGGCGATGTACCATTCGCGGACGTAGTTGGCGGCGTAGACGCCGGCGCCGCCGCTGGATTTCTTGGCGAATTCGCTCGGGGTGCCGTCATAATCGACCCAGCACGGGAGCATGCAGACTTCGAAGGCGCCCTTGCCATAGGAGGAACGGCTATAGAATTCCTCTAAGGAATACATCGGTCCCGCCTTTTCCCGGACCTCCTCATGGGTTCCGGAGAAGGAGACGCGGATCCTTTCATAAAGCTCATCGTTGGCGTCGATCGTGTCTTTCGGGTCATCGGCGTCCTTGGTGAAGCGGATCGGGGCGACCAAAAGCTTCGACTGCACGCCTTCTTCCGGATGGGAATTGACGTGGGGGCTGCCCGCGTTGCGGTAAAGATGGTCGATGTTGAGCTGCTGCTCCTGGCCCTGCTCATCGTAATAGGTGGTGAGGCCGGTGGCGAGGTCATCGTTGAAGATGTAATTCTCCAAGGATTCCGAAGACGAGGAGCTGCTGGAGGAGCTCGACGAGCTGACGGAAGAGGAGATGAGCGAGGAGATGCTCGAGGAGGAACCGCCGGCGGAGCAGGCGGCGAGGATCGCGGCGCTGGCGAGGCCGAAGATGGCGACAACGGATTTTTTCATGGCTGTGTTTCCTTTCTTTTAG
>JAILKX010000095.1 GCA_024693415.1 Bacilli bacterium | reverse complement strand
CCCAAAGAAAAATGGATCCCCCTCCATCACCAATTGATCTGGTTTGGGCGGGAGATCTGCCATGCGCAGAAGCCTAGCTGCGAGGAATGCGCCCTGCAAGGGCATTGCCGTTATTTCAAGAAAGCCTCTTCCAAGACGGGGAAATAGTCGTAGCGGGGCATGAAACCCTCTTTGACCAAGAACCCGTTTTTCTTTATCTCTTCAACGGGGATCGAGGCGCGTTCGCGTTCGCGGTAAAACACGATGACGTAAGCCGCGGGCAACAGATATACCTCATGGAGCAATTCGAAGTCGATGAGGAAGAAGGCGATGCCGCCTTGTGATAAGACGCGTTCAAGATGATCGATCTGCTGAACGGGGATGTTGGCGAGGGGGAACGAGGTCTTATTGCGCGTCGATTTTGCTTCGAAATCGATGTAACGCCCTCGGCAAATGCCGTTGTAGTCGGTCGTGGATTGGGTCTCAAAATAGGCCTGGGTGATCGTCGCCCCATGCGAATAATCGACCTTGACGATGTTGATTGGGGTGGGGCGCTTTGTGACGAGGCAGATCCCTTTCTCCTTATAGTATTCGTTGGTCGCGTTGATCGCGGCTTCAAAAGACATGCCGCGGTTGCCGGCTGCGACTTTCAGCGTTTTCTTTTTCTTCGCTTTCGGAGAAGAAGCGGACGCCCGAGGTTTCACGCCGGCGGGATAATTCATTTCAAAACCTCATCGAAATAGGCGTCATATTCCTCAGGGGTCACGGTTTTTCCTTCGTTGAGGGCTTGCGCCACCTTCAATAAAGGCGCAGGGAAGTGATGCATCCGGGCGACGGTTTTCTTATATTCGGCCTTCACGATGTCTTTCTTCTTCAAGAACGCCTCATAAAGGGAGACGAGGTTCTCCGCGTCGGCGCAGGCGTCATGGGCCTTGCCCTCGAATTCGACCTCGAAGATTTTGAGGTAGTTGGCAAGGGAATAGGGGTTGCCATGTTCGTCCTTGATGTAACGGGAGAGGAAGGCCGAGAAGTCGAAGTGGTGGCGGAGGATGAACAGAGTGTCTTCCTTCGAGGCGTCGAGGTTGTTTTCCAGCGAGCTTTGGAAGATGACTTTGTCGTGGGAGCCGAAGGTGACGAAGAGGGCTTTTTCAAAATCCTTGCCCATGTATTTCTTGAATCCCTGGAGCGCCAAACGATACACGACCCCCTTATCTTTGAGCATCTGCTCGGTGATGCCGGTGAGTTCCGTGACGAAATGCCCGATCCTTGATTTGGCGCGGACATAGGTCTTGTAGGGCTTCATCACCTTCTTCACAGTGAGGTCGTCTTTGAGGTAGACCTTGTAAGCCCCGATTTCAATCATTTCGTGGCTGAATTGGGTGCCTTCCAAATCGATGAAGGCGAGGACGCGGAACCCTTTCAGCGCTTTCTCCAAATCTTTCATGCCTTTTATCATACTATTTTTTCAGCGATGCGACTGCTATAAGATTGAATCCGTTAGCCCCTTTCGATATAATCGAACATGGGTATTTTCCAATGGACGATAATCAAATCACGCTGACCGCGGACAAAATCCTGCACAAGAGCTTCACCCCCAACGTCAAGGGCTATGACCCCGACGAAGTGGATGATTATCTTGACCGCATCCTCCGCGACTATGTCGCATTCGACAAGTGGGCCAATGAGTCCAACAAATACATCGCCGAATTGGAGACCCAGCTTCGGAAGGCCCGCGAACGGGCGCAGGAGCTCGAAGTGGAGAACGCGAAGATGAAGAGCCGCCTCTCCGGCATCAAATCGACCGACAGGGTCACGCCGGAGAACATCGACTACGTCACCCGCATCTCCCGCCTCGAGACGGCGCTATACAAACTCGGCGTCGACCCGAAAAAGATCTGACATCCGGTCCAGGCGGATGCTGCCGCAAGGCAGAGGAAAGTCCATGCTCGCACCGTCTGCGATGACGGTAGTGATTGCGCTAGGGGAATCAATAACCCTAGGCACGCGGGAGCGCGTGACGGCGGAGGACCATCCCTCGCGGATGGGAATCCCCAAGGTGCCACAGAGACGAGCTTGATGGCGACATCAAGATGAAACGAGGTAAACCCCACAAGCGAGAAACCCAAATTTGGTAGGGGAAGCGCGAACGGCGAACTGAAGCCAATCGCGCCAGACATGTCTGAGATAAATTTCCGCCCTCGACAAAACATGGCTTATCGGACCGGATACTCATTGCATCAATTAGGAGGGAATCCATGAACATTCCAACCAAGATCACCATGGCGCGCATCGTCCTCATCGTGGCGATGCTCATCGGGCTTTTCGTTTGCTCGCTAATCCCCGACTTCCACGCCCCCGTGCTTGGCAATTCAGGCATCAACCTCGTGTATCTGATCGCCCTCATCGTCTTTGTGATCGCGGCCAGCACTGACTACCTCGATGGCCATTTGGCGAGGAAATGGAACCAGGTTACCAACCTTGGCAAGTTCCTTGACCCGATCGCCGACAAGCTGCTCGTCAACTCGATGCTCATCTTCCTCATCTTCCCGTTCTCCTTCGCGACGGGGCAAGTGATCTTCATGCCCGTGTTCTGCGTCATCGTCATGATCGTCCGCGACCTCGTCGTCGACGCGATCCGTCAGATCGCCGCGACCACCGGCTCGGTCATCGCCGCCAACATCTTCGGCAAGATCAAGACCGTCCTCCAGATGATCGCGATCCCCGCCGTCTTGCTTAACGACTGGCCATTCAACTATTTCGATTCCTCGTGGCCCGTCGCAGTCCGTCCGAGCATGCTCCTCGTTTATCTCGCCACGTTGGCCTCCCTGCTTTCTGGCGTTATTTATCTGGTTCAGAACTTCCATGTCCTTAAGGAGAAAAAACAATGAGCGACTACGAACTTTTGCTGAATACCCTTCGCGATAGCGGACTCACCCTCGGCTCCGTCGAATCGGTGACCGGTGGACTCTTCGCCTCGCGGATCTGTGAGATCCCGGGCGCGAGCGACGTCTTCATCGGCGGGCTCGTCACCTATAGCCCGTTTGCCAAAACGCGCCTCGCGTTCGTGAATGAAGAGACGATCTCCCGCTATGGCCTCGTCTCCCCGGAAGTCGCTTCCAGCCTCGCTAGCGGCGGCAAGCAAGCCATCGCCGCTGACATCGTCGTCTCCTGCACGGGCAACGCCGGACCGAGCGTTCAAAGCGGTGACCCGACGGTCGGAAAAGTTTTCTTAGGGCTATGTTTCCGCGGCTCCGTTTGGACGATTCCCCTGCAATTGTCGGGCGAACGGAACGAAATTCGCGAGGAAGCTGCCCGCATGATGGCCAACTTCGTTCTCTCGCTTTTTCCAAAAAATGTGAACGAAAATCAATAAACGACACTATATAGAAGTGGAGGTACCATTTATGGCCAATACAAACAACGACTTATCCAAATCAAAAGCTCTTGAAGATGCGATCCGCTCCATCGAGAAGAGTTACGGCAAAGGCGCCGTCATGCGCCTTGGCGAACGCCCCCACGTCGACGTGGACGTCATTCCGACCGGCTCGATCCTCTTGGACCAAGCCCTCGGCGTCGGCGGCTATCCCAAAGGCAGGATCATCGAGATCTATGGCCCTGAGTCCTCTGGTAAGACCACGATTGCTCTCGAAGCGATCGCCGAGTGCCAGAAGAAAGGCGGCCGCGCCGCCTTCATCGACGCGGAGCATGCGATCGACCCCGAATATTCCGCCAAGCTCGGCGTCAACATCGACGAACTCATCCTTTCGCAACCCGATTCCGGCGAGCAGGCCTTAGAGATTACTGAGATGCTCGCGGGCTCCGGCGCGATCGACCTCATCGTCGTCGACTCCGTCGCCGCCCTTGTCCCGCAGGCCGAACTCGACGGCACGATGGCCGATAACCAAGTCGGCCTCCAAGCCCGCTTAATGTCCAAGGGCATGCGCAAAATCGCCGGCATCCTCAATCGGACCGGCTGCGTCGTTATCTTCATCAACCAGATTCGCGAGAAAGTCGGCGTCATCTACGGAAACCCCGAGACCACGACCGGCGGCCGCGCCCTCAAGTTCTATTCCTCGATCCGCCTCGACATCCGGCGCGCCGAAGCCATCAAAAACGGTTCGGAGATCATCGGCAACACCGTTAAAGTCAAGGTCGTGAAGAACAAAGTCGCCCCGCCTTTCAAGTCCTGCGTCATCGAGCTCATCTATGGCAAGGGCGTCTCCCGCACCGCTGAATTACTGGATCTAGGCGAAGAAGCCGGCATCATCCGCAAGACCGGCAACTGGTATGACATCGACGGCGAGAAGATCGGGAATGGCCGCGAAGCCGCGAAGAAATACCTCGCTGAGCATCCGGAAGCCGCCGCCCAGGTCGAAGAGAGGATCCGCGCCTCCTTCGGCGGGGAAGAAGCCGCGAAAGCCGAATAGGAATTGCTAAGCCAAAGAGAGTCCGCGTGGGCTCTCTTTTTTTCTTTTCGTTTTTCCTTTTTTCGCGATTAACGAATGCACGTCCCCCGCGCTTTTGCGTTTTCGGTGTTTCCTGGGCGTCAACGTGAGGTAAGCGCTCCCAAAAATCTATCGCCCTTTAAATGCAAAGTTGGTAAAATACCAACGTACCTGTTTGGTACTTACCATAGATTGTCGTTTGGATTTTGTTAACGGGGGGAACCCTTTCCATAAGAAAAACATAATCGAGACCCGCAATTTTTTTGAGGGATATATGTAGGTGCCGGACTGGATCCATATTTTAGGAGCACCAAATGGATATTGGATTAGCTATCGGCCTAATCGTAGGCGCTGCCGTCGCTGCGGCAGGTATCACTTTCCTTGTTCTCTTCCTCATCGGTAGGGGAAAGAGCAAGTCGGCGTCCAAGAGCGCGGAAAAGATCCTCAAAGATGCGAAGATCAAAGCCGAGCACTTAGTCAAGAGCGCGGAGCTCGACGCCAAACAAAAAGCCATTGAGGCAAGGCAGCAAGCCGACAATGACATCCGTTCCCGCAAAGGGGAAATCGCTGCCCAAGAGCAGAAGCTGTCCTTAAGGGAGCAGCTCATCGACCAGAGGGACGCCGCCCTTCTCCAGAAGGAAAACACCCTCGAGGCCAAATCCGCCTCCCTCGACGCTTCGATTGCCTCCTACCAAAAGAGGCAGGCCGAACTCAACGCGAAGATCGACGACATCATCAAAGAGCTTGAGAAAGTCGCCGGCATGTCGGTGAAGGAAGCCCATGACGAGATCATGGCCCGCGTCGAAAGCAAGATGGCCACCGAAATCGCCGCCTACATCAAGAATGAGGAAGACGAAGCCAGGGCCACCGCCCATCAGAAAGCGGTCGACCTCCTCTCCCTCGCCTGCGCCAAATACGCCCAAGACGTCGCCACCGAGCGCACCGTCTCGGTCGTCGCCCTCCCCTCGGATGAGATGAAGGGCCGCATCATCGGCCGCGAAGGACGCAACATCCGCGTCTTAGAGCAAGAGCTCGGCGTCGACCTCGTCATCGACGACACGCCGGAAGTCATCACCGTCTCCTGCTTCGACCCGATCCGTCGCGAAATCGCGCGCCGCGCCCTCGAATACTTAGTCAAGGATGGCCGCATCCAGCCGGGCCGCATCGAGGAAGTCGTCGCCAAGTGCAAGAAGGAAGTCGATGAGTCGACCCAGAAGTTCGGCGAAGAAGCCGTCTTCAAACTCGGCCTCCCGCGCATCAACCGCGAACTCGTCAACTACATCGGCCGCCTCCATTACAGAACCTCCTATGGCCAAAACGGCTTGGAGCACTCGATGGAAGTCGGTTACCTCTGCGGACTCATGGCTGGCGAACTCGGCCTTGACGTCAA
>JAILKX010000054.1 GCA_024693415.1 Bacilli bacterium | reverse complement strand
AGGACCGTCTTGTCCTTCTTGACGGTGGCTTTCCTCACGCGGCCGAGGTCTTCGATCGTGATGTCCTTGAGCTCCATCGAGAGGTCTTTGGAGAAGAACCTCGCGCCGGTGGTGATCGCGATGTCCTGGAGGGCGGCCTTCTGGGCGTCGCCGAATTCCGGGGCCTTCACCGCGACGACGTTGAAGGTGCCGCGGAGCTTGTTGACGACGATGGTCGAGGTGACGTCGGCATCGAGGTCATCGGCGATGATGAGGAGCGGCTTATGGCTGTCCACCACCGCTTGAAGGAGCGGGACGATGTCGTTGACGGAGTTGACCTTCTGGTCGGTGACCATGACGAAGGCGTCTTCTAGCTCGGCCACCATCTTCTCGCGGTCGGTGACCATATACGGGGAGATGTAGCCCTTATCGAATTCGAGGCCCTGGGTGATGGCGAGCTCATCGTCGACGCCTTTGGAGTCGTCGACCGAGATGACGCCGTTTTTGCCGACTTTGGCCATCGCTTCGGCGATCAAAGCGCCGATGGCGGGGTCGCCGCTCGAGATCGTGGCGACGGATTGGATGTCTTCGTTGGTGTCGATCGGGCGGGACTTCTTGAGAAGCTCTTCGGCGACCGCCTTGCCGGCTTTTTCGATGCCTTGGCGGACGAAGACGGGGTTCGCGCCTTTTTCGACGGAGTTGATGCCGCGGTGGATGATGGCCTGGGCCAATAAGGTCGCGGTGGTCGTGCCGTCGCCGGCTGCGTCGTTGGTTTTGTTGGCGACTTCATAGACGAGCTTCGCGCCCATGTTGGCGTAGCTGTCCTGGAGTTCCAATTCCTTGGCGATGGTGACGCCGTCATTGGTGATGAGGGGGCTGCCGTATCCCTTGTCGAGGACGACGTTGCGGCCCTTGGGGCCAAGGGTGAGCTTGACGGTATTTGCGAGCGTATCGACGCCTTCCAGCATCGCGTCGCGGGCGGATTTGCCCAATTTGATTTCTTTTGCCATAGTCTGATGAACCTTCTTCCTTATTCGACGACCGCGAGGATGTCCTCTTCCTTGATGAGGAGGTACTTGTGGCCGTCCTCTTCGTATTCGGTGCCGGCGTAGTCGCGGTAGATGACGCGCTCCCCCGCCTTGAGGGTCAAGGCGACGAGCTTGCCGTCTTCCTTCTTGCCCGGGCCGACCGCGATGACGGTCGCGACGTTGCCCTGCTTCTTTTCCGAGGTCAGGACGATGGAGCCTACTTTCTTCTCGTTGGGAACCTTTTCGAGAAGGATGTAATCGTTGAGTGGTTTGATCATTTTATAGTTGCCTTCTTTCGCTACGCCTAACATCTTAGCCGTATTTTTAGCACTGTCAAGCGGTGAGTGCCAAAAATATTGACATCGGGGCGGGAATGCTTAAGGCGAAGCGCATTTCATAGAGTGAAAAGTGCAGGCGCTGGCCTGCATTATCTCGCTTTGGTCAATAGTCGCTTCGCCTCGCGCAAAATCGGGAGCTCGCGCTGCTTCACGAGCCCTGACACCAAGGTGTCGGGCATGCCTTCGTAGAGCTTGATCGCCTCGTCGATGTCGAGGTAGAGGGTGTCTTTGATCATCTGGTCGCCGCTAGAGGCGAAATGCTTCTGCTTCCTCTTTTTGATGTAGGCGAAATAGAAGCGGTTTATGTTCTTCCTGCCGATCAGGTTGTAGGCGTCTATGACCTCTCCGATGAATTCCCCTACTTCGACTACGGCGCCTAGCTCCTCATCGCATTCGCGGATAAGGGCCTCTTCGAAGGTCTCGCCTTCGTCGACGCCGCCGCCTGGGGTCTCGTAGTAGGTCTGGTCGCAGAACATGTCCTCGCGGTGGATGAAGTGGATCGCGACCTTGCCGCTTTCGTCGAGGGCGATGGCCCTAGCTACCTTGCGGGTATGGTTGAATCCCGTGAAGGGATATTGGTCGTCTTGGAGCTCTAGTTTGATTGCCATAGGCGGATTATACCCTCATTCGCGAATGCGTGGTAAACTTTGTCCGTATGCAGATCAGGAAGCGTTTGCCCGCATTGCTATTCCGTTTGGCGGCCTTCGCCGGGTTTTTGACGGCCTTGATCTTCTATATGACGGCCTTAGGGCCTTCGTGGCGTTCGTTGTCGCTTTTCTCGATCCAGGTCGGGATGGCGATGGCGGTCGTGCTGGCTTTTGAGGTCCTCTTCAACGCGATCGACATGCGCCATGGCCTTCGGGGGATGCCGGCGGGGTTCTACATGCCCTTCAAGCTTCCGCTTATGAGCTTCTGCATCATCGCGATGGCCGCGTTTTTCTTCGACACGGTCCTCTATTACCCGATCGAGGCGACGGCCCAGGGGATCATCTACCATGCGGTGCTTGGGATCGTGCCCCTCATCGACTACCTCTTCTTCGACGAAAAAGGGACCGTCAAATGGTATGACTGCCTGAGCGCGATGCTATATCCGATCATCTATTTGTCTTTTGTGTGGACGCGCCCGCTCATCTGGCCGGACGCGACCTTGTATAACGGGCCTTCGGGGATGTTCCCCTACCCGATACTGAACCCGGCCAACGAATTCTTCTGGGTCGGGTCGATCGTGTTGTTCCTTCTGGTGGCGGCCTTCCTAGTCGGGATGAGCTTCTTCAACGATTTCCTCGCCGGCAAGTTCCGCAAGAGGGACACCGTCATATAGGGTGCTTCAAAAGGAACCTCACCGCGTAGGTGAAGGTGAAGCCCGAGAAATCGATCAGGACGTCGTTGAACGTCGGGTAGCGCCCCTCGCTGAAGATCTGGATGACCTCGCCGGCGCAGGACAAAAGAAAACCATAGGCCACGAACAGGATGGCCATTTTCTTTTCGCTTAGGCCAAACTCCTTGAGGAACAGCCAGAAGAAGAGGCCGTCCAATAGGAAAAGCGAGAAGTGGCCGAGGAATTTTGCGCCTACCCCGACGATTGCTTCCTTCTCGTAAGAGGAAAGCCCGCCGCCGAAGAAGACGTCGTTGATCCACCCGATGATGACGCCTCCCGCCCTGCTATGTTCCTCGCCGGTATTGGTCGAGGTGAAAACGATCAGGGCGGTCAGCGCGATCACGATGATTCCAAAGACGATCTTCCTCTTGCGCATGCCCACATTATAAAGGGTGTCAGGGCCTTGCGAAATCGGCTTTTGCGTCGAGTTCCTTGAGTTCCTCGGCGCCATAGCGGCGAAGTTCGCGGAACATCCACTGCTTCGGCGCCCCTTCGTGGACGACCTTGACCCCGATCCACATGAAGACGCCCTTCTTCTTGTAGGCCTTCAGGAACACGAACGTGCTTTCATCGCGGATGTAGCCCACGTAATCGGGGTCATGGGTGATCGAGGAGATCTCTTCGATCGCCTTGAGGTAGCTGTCGGGCCGCGAGGTCGCGAGCTCCGACACCTTCTCGTCCGACATGTAGATGCCGACTTGGCTCGCAAGGCGCAGCTTGCAGGCGCGTTCCACCGCAATCGGGATGCGGCCAACCTTGATGGGGATTTTCTCTTCGTTCATAATTGTCCTCCTACTTATGGATTGCCTTGCGATTGGCGAAAGTGACCCAAATTCGTCGAAAAAATTTGAAATTTCTCTATTTTGCGGGGAATGGAGGCCCTTGCTTTTGACTTTTCCGCGCATATGCGTATAGTTAGCGAGGTTGCAAACGGAGGGCGCGCCCATGGAAAAGAAGAAAACCTTGCTGACGCTTAGCGCCATGGCCGCGATGGCCCTATTTTCCTGCGGCGGGAATTCGATCGCCGTGAGTTCCTCGCAGGAAGCCTCGAGCGAAGTTTCAAGCGAAGACACCACCTCCGAAACCGTTAGTTCCGAATCTTCTATCGAAGAATCCTCCATCGAGGAATTTTCAAGCGAGGAGGAGCTTCCGACCTCGTTTGCCTTAAGCGCCTCTAACGGCGCCTGGAAGAGCCCTAGCTACACCGGCACCTGGGACGATAACCACGCCGGGCTCGTCGAAGCGGGCTCCGCCTATCCGATGCGCGGGTATTACGCGATGGCGAAGGAAGGCTATTACGCCCAGCTGAAGCGCGACTCCGGCGTCATCATGTCCCTCTGCGACATCGGGATGACCTCGATCAAGGTCGCATTCGAATCCTCTTCTGCGGCGACGATTCGCCTCTATTCGACCGTCGGCGCCGAGGATTATCAAGAAGCCGAACTCACCTCCGGAGAAACCAAATCCGTTGAGGGCGTGCATGCGTTTTCGATCCACGCGGGCGCTTCGGCGCTCCTCATCGAGAGCATCGAGATCGTCTACGAAGGCGAATATGAATGCACGGTCCATCCCGTCGATCCTTCCGACCTCCCCTATGAGGGCGGATGCTATAAAACAAGCGATACGTATCACGAATTATTGAATTACAAGTCGATGCAGAACATGTCCTATTGCGACGCGATCGACACCCGCGGCTCCTGCGAGGACTTTTTGGTCATCCCGGTCGAGCTTTCCGATTATCCGTTCACCGATGAGACGATCGCCGACCTCGATCCCCTCTTCAATGGCGAAGGCAAAAGCGACACGGGTTATTGGGAATCGCTTGGGAGCTTCTATTCGAAATCCTCCTTCGGCAAATTCAACCCCCGCTTCGAGATCGCGCCGGTTTTGGAACTTGGCATGACCGCCGCAGAGCTTGCCGCCCGCCCGATTGGCGGCACCTACACCAACCAATCCCAGATCGCCCTCCGCGAAGGCATCAAGCAATACAAGGCGGATAACGGCGAGGAAAGCACCCAGCGCTTCGACGGCGATGGGGACGGATTGATCGATGGGGTCATCCTGATCTACAGCTGCCCCGATTATTCGCGCAGCCAAGCGATCGCCGAGCTATCCTCCGACCTCTATTGGGCTTTCTGCTATTGGGATTATGGCGTCTACGACAAAGCCGACCCCGATTCCCCGATCGCCAACAACTACTTCTGGTGCTCCTACGACTTCTCCTATGAAGCGGTATCCTCCCCGAAGGTCGACGCCCATACGCTGATCCACGAATTCGGCCATATGTGCGGGCTCGACGACTATTATTCCTACGATTACGATTCCGCGCCGGCCGGCAGCTGCCAGATGATGGACGCCAATATATTGGACCACGACCCCTTCTCGAAGTTCGCGCTCGGCTGGATCGATCCCTACGTCATCACAGACGAGGCGACGGTCACCATAAAGCCCGGATATTCTAGCGGCGACGCCGTCATCGTCGCCCCGACCTGGAACGGCACCGCCTTCGACGAATACCTGATCATGGAGCTCTTCGTCCCGAAAGGCCTGAACGAACTCGACTCCCGGACGGCCTACCCCGGCCGCACCAAGCCCTTCTCGAAGCCCGGCGTCAGGATGTACCACGTCGATAGCCGCGCCTCGATCGTGACGAACGCTTATGGACGCGGCGAATACGTCGACGACGCCGAGAATCTCGAGCTCGGGCGCAACGAGGCCCTGCGGGTCGACGCCGCCAACAGCAAAAGCAGGCGGATGGGCGAAGCAAGCGACAACGGCTACAACCTGATCCAATTGATCGAGGCCAATGGGCGCAACCAGCTCGGGAACTCCTATTGGGCGACGGCCAACGATTCCGATCTGTTCCACGAAGGCGATTACTTCGAATTCGAGGAATACGCAAGTTTCTTCCCCCGCGGCGATTCCTTCAATGGCGGCGAGGGATTCGACTACCTCATCACCTTCGACGAAGTGAGCGCCGAGTCGGCGACCATCAGCTTCAAGATCATATGAAAAAACGGGCGACTCGCCCGTTTTTCGATACACGTCCCCTTTATTTTTCTTCCGGGGCTTCGCTTTCGGCCGGCTTCGGATGATGGACCAAGGACTCAATCGAGGCCATGATCTTGCGGAACTTGATGCGCTTGACCCAGAACACCGTGCTCGAGCAGACGCCAAATCCGACGGAGATCGCGACGAGCTGCAGCAGGCAATCGGGCCCATAGGCGATCATCTGCGGGTTGTTCCAGATGATCCCAAGGCCGAAGTAATAGAAGAGGTCTCCAGGGATGAGCGGAACGATCGAAGGATAGAGATATAAGGTGGACGGCTCCTTGCGGATATGCCCAAGGATTTCGGCGTATAGGGCGGCCGAGAAGGCGGCGATCGAGGAATAGACGATGCGGTACTCCGGAACCGCGAGCATCATGAGGATGTAGACGATCCTGATGAGCGCTCCGCCTAAGGCGGCGAAGATCAGGTCGCGCGGTTTGATGCGGAACACCATGCCGAACCCAAACGAGGCGAGGAAGGACAAGACGACGAGCTCCAGGTATCCGAGGAAGTCGCTCGGGGAATAGCCGATGATCTCCTGAATCTCGGGCTTATGCCACTGCCCCATCGCGTATAGCGCGGCGCCAAGGCCCGCGACGATCGATACGATCTCGATCGCGACTTTGAGCAATTCGATGACCCCGTTGCTCTCTTTTCCGCTTAGGAGGTTCCTGACGGCGTTCACCATCCCGACTCCGTTGATCAGGTAGAAGGCGTTGGTCGTGATGACGATGTAGAACGAATTGACGAACCCGATGTAGGTGAACAATAGGCCGAATCCCGAAGCGATGAACATGCTGATGAAGTTCACGATGAAGCGGTTCAGGCGGTACTTGGCGGCGAAGCGCGAGATCCCGAACATGATGAGGGTGTTGAGCTCAGCGATCACGATCTCCTGCCATCCGCCGCCGAAGATGCGGCAGAGGCAAGCCATCGCGATGACGAAGCCGACGAGGCTGATATACCAGGCCTGCTGGGGCTTCTTCACGATTTCGGCGACCATGAAGGGCACGGAGGCGGGATCGGGCTTCTCATCGATGATGCGAAGGGCGAGCCCATTGAGTTCTTTCAGGCGATCCAGATCGAGGTCGACCGGAAGGACGCTCGTTTGATATACCGACCGCTCGCCGTTTTTGGTCGCGGCGATCGAAATGCTCGTCGACAGGGAATGGATGGCGATGTCATGCGCCCCGTAGGCGTGGATGATCTTCGCCATCGCGAGGTCGACCCGCTCAAGGTTTGCCCCGCAGGCGGCCATCGCTTTCCCAAGCTTTGCCGCGGCCGCGAGGATCCGATCGATTTCTTTCATGGTGCACTCCTTTTCTAAGAAGCAATTGCCTTTTTAAGGCACGAGTGAATTTTACAACTTTCGCATGCGTTTTCACCTATTAAGGTGAGGGAATCGCTTACACGGAAAAGCGAACCCGAAAAGGCGAATTGGGCTCAGTCGATGACCGGCTTATCGGGGTGGGAGAAATAGATGTCCAGGCACTCTTTCACATCGCGCAAAAGAAGCGCTGGCTCGGGGATTTCTTCCCTTTTATAGAAGGCGAGGCTCAGCGATTCATCATCGCCATGGAGGTCTATTTTCCTCGAATCCACTTTGGCGTAGAAGACGAGGTCGACGTAATCGACGACGTCGCCATTTGGGTAATTCATCTCCATCTTCGGACCCGATTGAATGGTCAATAGATGGAGGTCTTCGGGGCGAAGCGAGATCCCGCATTCCTCCCTGACCTCGCGGATCGCACCTTCGATCACGGTCTCGCCGAGGTCGAGGCAGCCGCCGGTAAAGCCATAGAGGCCATTGTCGGAGCGCTTCTGCAGCAAAACGCGCTCATCCTGATCGACGATGATGCAGGTGCAGGCGGCCGCCATGCATTTGGCGTGGCCGATCATGCTTCTTATATAGGGTATGTATTCAATCACTTCGCCCATCGCTAATCCTCGAGGAAGCGGATCGCTTCCAAATAGGTCTCATGCTTATAGGATTTCGCCCCATTCAGGCGGGACGTGTCGGTATTATGGCGGAGATCGGCGAGTTTCACGCGCCGCGCGATCTCGTTCCCCTTGATCGCTTTCACGTAGTCCATGTAGGGCACTTTCGGGTCGTGGGTCAATAGCTTGAGCGCCTCCACCACCGCATCGGGGAACCCTTCTTTCCGCAGGTAATCGAAGTCGAAGCGGTCGCCATGGTC